>JAAZID010000244.1 GCA_012510295.1 Methanomicrobiales archaeon
CTTATACCCCGGCGGCACCTCATCCGGCGACGGATGCGCACTGGCGGGTTGGAACCTATCCATTGATAGCTGTGTATCCCTCATCCCCGCGCCCCTCCTCCTTCCGCTTCATACCCGAAAAGAACATATCTCGACGGACTGTTTCTATCCTCCTCTCTCACATGAACCCTGATGACAACAGGTTGATTCAGGCAGTTGTTGATGGCGCCCGCATCCTCAATCGCAGCACCAACCCTGCCGGCGATGATCTCACCTGAATCCTCGACCTGGAACTCAAACATCCGTCCGCTCGGGAGTACTCCGAGGAATTGCCCTCTCAGTTCCATCACCTCACGAAGTCCCTATCGGCCCCGGCCACTACTTCGAGGGGCACCACCCCCCGCAAGGCAAGCTCTTCCTCCAGGATCTCCTTTCTGGCTTCAAGGCTCATCCGGTCGATGACGCTCGATTCCGGCAGCTGTGCGAGCATCTTCTTGAGGGCCCAATCTCCGATTGTACCTGGTGGCGTTCCTGAGTCGTCATAGCGGGCGGCCCTCGTCTATCCTGAGAGCCGCTGGATGTTGTCATCCCCACTCCACCCCCATCCTCCTCAGGTGCTCCTCGACCTTCGCGCCGAGTTCCTCTGCCTCCCGCTCCAGCTCCGGCAGCGGCCGGGCGTACCGCTCATCGAGTTCCTTCACCCGGCCGGCGAGCCCCTGCGTCAGGCGTTGCACCTCGCCCTCAATTGCAGCCCGGATCGAAGCAAACCATTTGTCCTCCACGACGAGCCCCTTGATCTCACTCTCCGCAAGGGTCGCGTACCGGGCGAACACACGCTCATCGAGTGCGACCTCGGCAGCCCTCACCGCCCGCTTCGCGCGCGCCTCCGCATCGATCAGGGCCAGGACCTCCCTGAGTGCCTCGCGCTCTTCGATAAACTCCGGATCCCTTCCAATCGCTTTCAGCCGGCCATTCACCGTCGTTTTGGTCACCCGCCCGCTCTCACTCACCGCATCCTCAAGCAACCCCTCCTCCCCGGTATGCTCCTCGATGAACTCCTCAAGGTCACGGGAGGCCCCCTCCTGCAGCCCTGTAAGTTCATCGACCACCGCCCGGTCCGCAACGAAGTAGCGGTCAACGATCAGGGCCGGCGGGATCAGGTCCATCCTGTACTTCCGCCGGCCGATGACGAGATCCGGCACCTCCCGGATCCTCCTCACCCCGCTCTCGATGGCCCTGCGCGGCTCTGCACCCGCGACCCAGCCCTCCGCTATGATGAGGTCGATGTCGTCCTGCATCACGCCGGCCCAGTGGTCCATCAGGCACTGGTAGACGTCGTACTTATCCAGGAGCGGCACCCCGGCAAACCGCACGAGCAGATCCTCCGAGAGGGTGCGGATGAGCTCGCGGGGGCTCGCACCGGGACCGAGACCCCTGAGAAGCTCCTCGTGCGCCGCCCGCCACCCGCGAAAGACGCCGGCGACGCTGCCGGAGTAGGCCAGGAAATCCGGGTGGGCGAGGACCGTCGCCCTGACATCGCCGGGCGCGGTCCCGGGCTCCAGGTAACCGGGCCGGCCATCAGGCCGGAAGAGCACATCCCGGAGCGTCGGGAAGACCGACCAGTAGGGCTGCAGGGCATCGACGTCCCGCCCGGGGATCCCGCCGTGGAGGTGGGCACCGAGATCGTGGATATCCTCGGGCTCGCTTGAATCGATGTAGCGCGGTATGTTCAGGTTGTAGTCGTTTGCGCTGCTCGCGATCTCCGTGACCGGAACCACGCGGGAGTAGCGGGGCACCTCGGTCTGGTTGTTGAAGACATCCACGATCTTCCGGATATCCTGTGAGCGGAGCCGGTTCTTGTTCCCGTCCTTCACAAACCCCTTCGAGGCGTCGATCA
>JAAZID010000245.1 GCA_012510295.1 Methanomicrobiales archaeon
AACCTGATACCCGGCACGGAGAAGCTTTTTGTCAGGGAGCGCATGACGAAGAGGTTTTCGTGACGGGTGCCGGCAAGACTCTGGCGCGGATCGGAGAGCTCGATGAACGCTTCGTCGATGAAGAGGTATGCTCCCTGTTTTGCTATCTCCCCGAGCAACCGGAGGACTTCCGGGCGGGTGTGAAGCGTCCCTGTAGGATTGTTCGGGTTGCAGAGGAACCGGACGGCAGCCCCGCTGCTCTCCACAGTACATCGCGCACCGGCCAGCAGTACCGCCATCTCATACTCGGCGAACGTCGGGGGTGTGATGCAGGCCGTATCATTTGGTCTGAGCATCGCAGAACAGAACGCGCGGATCAGTTCGACAGAACCGTTGCCGACGGTGACCTCTGCCGCATCACGCCCGAATGTTCTCCCGATCACCTCTTTGAGTGTCTCGTACTGGTCGTCCGGATAATCGGTCAACACCAGAGGATCCGGTGTCCAGGGTATATCGGGTGGATAGGGGTTAATATTCGCGCTGAAATCAAGCAGTTCACCTCTACCCCGTGCCCGGTGCCAGCGTACCCGACCGCCATGCTCCATCCTTTCCGGGAGATCTTCTCTCATATTTGTTATAACCCTCTGAGGGTATGTTGTCGGTCGCTATTCATAATAACCGTTATGCCGGCCAGTGACTCGTTTCGAAAATTATTTATAATATATCGGTGCTATTATGCCTTATCTGATGCAGTCAGACATAGAGATTACTAACGTCTGACAAATGGCAGCCAAGTGTCAGCCAGATGTCAGATATGTGTGATTGAAATGATGGATCGGATAACTATCAGATTGCCCCGGCAGCAGGTTGAGATGCTCGAGAAGCTGGTGGAGGCTGGCGAGTTCCCCACGGTATCCGAAGCTGTGCGGTACTCAGTCAGGGCGCTTCTTGAGAAACATGGAAACCGTGTTCTCCGCGAGGCTGAACAGATTTCATTCAAAGTTTAGGAGGTATTTGATGCAGACGATCATCAACGAGGCGTTAAAACACGCTGAACTTGAGAAGTACCGAAAGACCGACACAATCGGGGATGAAGATGACATCCTCGGTCAGCCTCGAATTGTCATCGTTGGATGCGGGGGTGCGGGTAATAACACCATTAACCGTTTGTACCATATGCAGGTCAATGGTGCCGATACGATCGCGATTAACACGGATAAGCAGCACCTGGATATGATTCAGGCTGACAAACGGGTCCTTGTCGGCAAATCGCTCACGAAAGGCCTCGGGGCTGGTGGGTTCCCGGATGTCGGCAGGCGTGCAGCTGAGATGGCCCGGCCGACCCTGGAGGGACTGCTCTGTGATGCAGACCTTGTCTTCATCACTGCCGGTATGGGTGGAGGTACCGGCACGGGAACGGCCCCGGTTGTCGCACAGATCGCCAAGGAGCAGGGGGCAATCGTTGTCGGTATGGTCAGTTATCCGTTCCAGGTAGAAAAAGCGCGGCTCCTCCGTGCGGAGGAGGGGCTTGAATCACTCTCCGCTGCAGCCGACTCGGTCATTGTGCTCGATAACAACCGCCTCATCAAGTACGTGCCGAATCTGCCGCTCGGTCAGGCGTTTTCGGTCATGGATCAACTCATCGCAGAGACTGTCAAGGGCATCAGCGAGACGATCACAGAGCCCTCTCTTATCAACATCGACTACGCAGACGTGCGGGCCATCATGAGCAAGGGCGGCGTTGCCGTGATGCTTGTCGGGGAGAGCAAGCAGCAGAACAAGGCAGAGAGCGTCGTCCATGAGTGCCTGAACCATCCTCTGCTCGACATCGACTACCGTGGAGCGACCGGGAGCCTCATTCATATCACGGGAGGGAATGACCTGACCCTCCAGGATGCCGAAGAGATCGCAAGCTCCCTGACATATGAACTCGACCCCCATGCGGACGTTATCTGGGGAGCCCGGGTGAACAGCGATTACGAAGGCAGAGTTCGTGTCATGGCGGTCATGACCGGCGTTAAAAGTGCACAGATCCTGGGAAGCCAGCTCGCCTATGAACCGGTAACGCAACGGGTAGCGCAGCGATCCGGTGTGTCCTCCGGCAGGCGTGATATGGCAAGGGACTTCCGGAGTGGGGGCGGCGTCATCGATTTCCTCTAGACCCTCCAATCCCCTGTTCGATATTTTTTCGAATTTCTTGTAGTGTTTATCCTCCAGCGGTCCACCTGCTCGTGCTGGCGAATCGATCTCTGCCCGGGCGTGACATAGTACCGTTATGGGCGTTCTCCTCCCCCTGTGCTCCCGGCCCACTGAAGCCATAAAAACACGCCTGCGAAATACTTAATAGTAAGGATGACGTTAGAATTATAGACGTTCTTGTATAATCCCTCCAGCACGGGGCGTATTGTGCGGGGCGCAGAACCTGCGGAACTGCGGTTGCCATGGTACCGGGGTTGAACACATGAGCAGACTGATGAATAACGGTCTCGTCCGCGAGTCCGGTAAGTGTCTTTTCTTGTGGTATAGCCGTTGCATAAGCCTCAGGTATCCCTGCAGACGCGCGGGGTCCGTCACGCTGGTGGGAAGTATAAGGCAGGTACCGAATGTCGAGGATTGGTAGAGAATGCTGAATGATTTGATTGAGAAGAGAAAAAAAGTCCTTGCGGAGTCTGAACAGCACAAAGACAGGCGTAATGAGCTGAACGCGCTCGCCAGCAAGAATGCCCGCGAACGCAACGCGCTGAACGCACAGACCCGCGAATTTGTCGAGGAGGCGCAGCAGCATAAAGAGCAGCGGGATAAGATCAACGAAGATGTCCAGGCGCTGAAAGATCAGAGGAACGAGTACAACGAGAAGGCAAACGTGCTCTTTGAAGAGATCGAGGCCTTCAAGAAGGAGCATGGCAACCTCAAGAACCGGGGTATCAAAGAGCTGCAGAAGCAGATCGAGCACCTTGAGTTCAAGCAGCAGACCGAGGTCTACAGCACCGATAAGGAGCGCGAGCTGATCGAGAAGATCAAGAACCTGAAGGCATCGGTCAAGGATCAGGAAGCAGAACTTGAACAGAACAAGGAGATGCGGACGAAGCTCACTGAAGCTCGCGAATTCCGCAGACAGGCTTCTGAGATCCATAAAGAGGTCACCGAGAAGGCTGAAGCTGCCCAGCAGCATCATGACCTGATGGTTGAGTCGTACCGGAAGGCCGACAAGTCCCGCGAGGAAGCGGATGCTTCTCATCAGCAGTTTGTAGAAGCTCAGGAATCGGCTGATGAGGAGCACAAGCAGTTCATCGCCTGCCAGAAGGAACTCCGTGATTATGATAAGGTGATCTCGGGTCTGCGCAAGAAGACCCGGAAGACCAGGGTCACCAGAGAGCAGAAAGCGGTTCGGAAGGAGGCAGAGAGGATATTCGAGCAGTTCCGGAGTGGAGAAAAACTCACTACTGACGACCTGCTCTTGCTTCAGCGTGCTAAACTCATCTAATACTTTTTTCCAAGCTCGCTGCAAATTATTTAATAGATTCGAAGAGATGTTCTAGTGAATGGTAAAAGAGCGGACGCTCGTTCTTTGCGTCGATCGTGATGACGATCTCGGGTTCAAGGCTCAGATAGACGGCCCCGTTGTGGGTAGAGAGGCATGCCTCCACGCGGCAACCTCCCTCGGCCTTATCGATCCTGAGGACTCTGACGTTAACGCGATATTCGAGACGGTCAAGATCTACGATGAACTTGTCGAACGAGGGGAGGAGGTTGCCGTCGCCGTCATCTGCGGCAATCACATGAACCTGCTCGAAGGGGATCGGCGGGTTGCATCCAGTCTCGATGCGATCCTTGCGAGAACAGATTCAAATGCCTGCATTCTGGTGACGGACGGTGCCGAGGATGAATACATCCTTCCGATAATCCAGTCCCGGGTACCGGTCAGCAGCATGCGAAGGGTTGTGGTTACCCAGATGCCAGACCTTGAGGGGACCTATTACATCCTGAAGCGGCTCCTCGATGACCCGAAAATCTCAAAGCTGGTCTTAGTGCCACTCGGTCTTGCCATGCTCCTCTACGCAGCAGGCTACCTCCTGGGGTATCCGGAGGGGGCGACCATCGTCGTCGTCGGTGTCATCGGTATCTACCTGCTCTTCAAGGGAATGGGGATCGATGAGATATTCAGTTACTTTATCTCATCGCTGAGGACATCGCTCCATGGCGGCAGGTTCACTTTCGTCTCATATATCACTGCACTACTGCTTGGTATCGTAGGGATCATACTCGGGCTTATAAGCCTCCTTGATTACTATACGGCTTCCGGCTTCTTTTTTCAGATCCTGGCATTCATGTACGGCTCCATCGTCTGGTTCACCGCTGCCGGCCTCGTTGCATCGGGGGGGAAGATCATCGATGTCTTCCTCAACGAGCGGGAGGCGGTCAGGCGGGTGGTTGCCCTGCCGTTCTTCGTGTTGGCGATAGGGGTCATCGCTTACGGTGCAAGCATCTATATCCTCTCGATCAGTGAGATTCCGGGCTTCCCGATAGCTGATGACGCCGGCGTGAAGTATATCATCTTCACCACGATCGGTGGTCTTTTCTGCGCATTCTTCGGTGTCTACCTCCAGTCGTTCCTGGGGAAGGGGGGAGATGAATGCGAACTGATGCCGGTGGAGAGGGGGGCGTAACGCTGGAAGGGCGCCGCCTCACAGCTTTTCGAAAAGTAGCTTGCAGGCGCTCGGAGCCGGTGCGGATCTTCGTCCGGAGCCACCCGGGGTCAATAGCTCAATGGAGGGGCTGGAGGGTTGCGGGGTAGCTGTCCCGGGTCTATCCCGTCTCTCTGGATCAAAGCAGCGCCATGAAGAAATAGTATCAGCCCCTTATTACCCTGCACCACAAACCTACTACTCCTATGATCACCGACCGCGAGAAGGCCGCGTTTGAGGCAGGAATCAAACTCGGCGTCATCTACCACCAGTTCGTCGGGACACCGATCGCCCGCGAGACCGCCGGCGCCGTTGAGGCAGCGATCGAGGCGGCCATCGGCCTCCAGCCCTACGTAACGGAGATCCGCGTTAGGTTAAACCGCGATATGATGGTCTCAAACCGGTTCGGCTACTCGGAGCTCGCCGGGAAGATGTTTGATGTCGAGATCACGACCCGGGTCGGGGAGACCTCCTGCCGGGCCAGGCTGCGCCTTGAGGATGACTATCCCATGATGGAGGTCGTCGGGTTTTTATGATACTCTCCGGTATACCGATCACCGACGACCATATCCACATCGACCCGGTAAACGGCCGGGGGATCGAGGCCGCAAAAGATTTTCAGCGTAGCGGCGGGACGCATATCTTCCTCGTCACAAAGCCCTCCTGGTCGTACGGTATCACGCCCTCGTCCGGCGAGGACTTCCGGGGGGTCTTTGATGCAACCCTCCGGACAGCTGCCATGATCCGGGAGATCGGGCTCGTGGTCTATCCGGTCCTCGGCGTCCACCCGGCGGAGATCAGCCGTCTCACTGAGAGGATGAGCCTGGATGCGGCCGCCGGCGTCATGATGGCGGGGCTCGATCTCGCCGCCTGCTACGTCGAGGAGGGGGAGGCCGTCGCCCTCAAGAGCGGCCGGCCCCACTATGAGGTCGCCCCGGACGTGCTTGCGGTATCTAACGCCGTCCTCTCCCACGCCCTCAAACTCGGTGCGGAGTGTGACTGCGCCGTCCAGCTCCATGCCGAGAGCGGACCGTGTGCCGATGTCGTCGATATGGCGGCGCGGGCAGGAATCTCCATTGAGCGTGTCGTCAAACACTTCGCGACCCCTGATACACCGCTCATGCCCTCGTTCATCGCGCGGCACGAGGATATCCCGGCACTCGCCCGGGAAGGGCGATGGTTCACCATGGAGAGCGACTACATGGACGAGAACGCCCGGCCCGGCGCGGTGATCGGCCCGAAGTCTGTTCCCCGGTTCACGCGCCGCTACCTTGAAGGGGAGGTCATCACCGAAGAGGATGCCTGGCGCATCCACGCCGATACCCCGTCGCGCACTTACGGGGTGGATATCGTCCTTCCCCCGAAGAACGGCGCACCTTTTTGATAACCTCCATCCAAAAGATCTATGATGTACCTGAAAGTGCACCACATACCGGGTGCCGGTGAGGTGGTGGCCGCCTGCGACTCCGAGCTCCTGGGCGTCACCCTGATGCATGGAGACGTGGAGGTCTGCATCACCGGAGGGTTCTATGGCACAGAGCGTGCCACTGAGGAAGAGGTCAGTCAGGCTCTTACTGACACGATGAATGCAAACATCATAGGGAAGCGTGTCGTAGCCATCGCAATCACCCTGGGGCTTGTCAGGGAAGAGGATTGTGTCATGATCGGTGATATCCCCCATGCCCAGGTATTTGGTATATGACCATACAGACTAGCATCTGCCCCCGCTGTGGGCAACCGACCGAAGGGGGTCTCTGTCCTGAGTGTCGGGCCGCTAATACCAGATTGATCACCTGTGAGCCCCGCGTTACTGCGGTCTATTGCCCGGTCTGCGACTCACAGAAGCGCGGCAAGACGTGGGCCGACCTGCGGATCCCGCGTGAAGACTTCATCGCGGAACTGGCGATATCGGCGGCAAACATCCACGCGGATGCAAAAGACCTCAGGGTCACTGTCCGGTCGGAGGAGACCGGGCCGAACCGGACCACCTGCGCCCTCGATCTGGAGGCGACCCTCTACTCGGTCCCGGTTCACGAGACCTGCGAGATCGAGATCCTCTGGCAGAAGGAGGCCTGCGATCGGTGTAGCCGAATCTCGGGCGGTTACTATGAAGGGATCGTCCAGGTACGGGCTACGGATAGGAAGATCAACGCCTACGAGCGCGGGGTTGCTACGAGCATTGCGGAACAGACTGAGGACTCTCTCCAGGAGGCGGGCGACCGGCTCTCGTTCATATCGGAGCTTGAGAACTCAAAAGATGGTGTCGATATAACCGTCGGGTCTCAACACCTCGGCCAGGAGATAGCCCGGATGGTCACTGGAGCGCTCGGCGGGCGGTACACGACCCACCCGAAACTGGTCGGTGAGAAGGATGGGAAAGCCCTCTACCGCGTCACTTACTCCATCCGCCTCCCCTACTACCAGAAGGGGGATGTCGTGGTATCCCGGGGCGGCTACTTCGAGGTCCGCGATATCGAGCGGCAGCAACGCCTCCGGGTCTTTGATCTCCAGGCCGGCACGGCCCGGACCCTCACCGAGGCGGAGGTCGAGCGCCTTATCGGAAACGTCCGTGAGGCCGAGTCGGCGCTCGTCGTCTTCACCCAGCCGGATGTTGTGGGGCTCATGGATCCGAGGACCTATAAGACCCGGGAACTCGATGCTGTTCCCTGGACGTTCCCGGTTGAGGGGCAGCCGATCCGGGTGCTCCGCGACGAAGAGCAGGACCGCCTGGTCATCGTCGGGTGATTGGCGGTGCGTGCGCGGAAGGTACCGGCGACCGCCCTTGCCGGTCTCCGGGACGCTGAGTGGGTGGACCGAACTCGTCGGCCGTATGTCCGGGACGGTACCGCCTGGGTTCCTGTCAGGGAAGGGTATCCGGCCGATGAGGATCTCCCGGAACGCGAGGTCTACCGGGGGCGCGGCTACCACCTCGTCGGTGATGTTGCAGTCCTCCACGGCGATGCGCCGACCGATGAAGAGCTTGCCGGAATTATCCGCCGCTGTTGTCCTCGCGGTGTCATAAGGGTGAAGGGTCTCGTGGGCGCGATGCGCACCCCTGACGCGGAGATCCTCTACGGCACAGCGGGCGAGGTGCGCCACCGTGAGGAGGGCTATACGTTCATACTCGATCCCGGCCGGGTGATGTTTGCGCAAGGCAACCGCAACGAGAAAGCGAGGATCGCAGTCCTTGTCCGCCCCGGCGAGCGGGTCGCCGATATGTTCGCCGGGATCGGTTACTTCACCATACCGGCAGCCTCAAGCGGTGCGATGGTCCATGCGATGGAGATCAACCCGACAGCATTTGAATACCTGCGACGAAATGTTATAGAAAACCATGTTGCAGACCGCGTCACGGCGGAGATCGGTGACTGCCGGGCGCTCCTCTCCGGTACCTACGACCGGATCCTTATGGGGCACTTCGACGCCGCATCGATGCTCGCCGATGCTCTCGCCCACGTCCATAGCGGGAGTGTACTGCACGTCCACAGTATCGGTGATGCGATGCCCACGATCCGGGAGGCTGTGACAGAGGCCGGGTTTCTGGCGACGATCACCTCTCGCCGGGTGAAGAAGTACGGTCCACATGTGTGGCATATGGTGCAGGATGTGACGATATCATGAAGAGGCTCTCAGGAAAGACGGTCGTCCTTGCGGTGACCGGGAGTATCGCGGCCGTGGAGACGGTGAAGCTCGCCCACGCCCTGCGTCGCCTGGGCGCGGAGGTCCAGGCGGTCATGACCGGGGCGGCGGCCGGGATCATCCACCCCGACGCCCTGACCTACGCGACCGGGCGGCCGGTGGTGACCCGGATCACCGGGCTTGTGGAACACGTCCTCTACTGCGGGGAGGGCGGAACCGCTGACCTCCTGCTGATCGCACCCTGCACGGCGAATACCATAGGAAAGATCGCCTGTGGAGTAGACGATACACCGGTAACGACGTTTGCGACGACGGCGCTCGGGCGGGGGATGCCGGTGGTGGTCGCCCCGGCGATGCACGAGAGCATGTACCGCCACCCCGGTGTCGCTGAAAACCTCGACCGGCTCCGGTCCTGGGGTATCGATATCATCGATCCACGGATCGAGGAAGGGAAGGCGAAGATCGCCGATAATGAGACGATCGTCCTCCACGCCGAACGAGCTACTTCCGGCCGGCCGCTTGCGGGGAAGCGTGTCCTCATAACGAGTGGGGCGTGTGCAGAGCCCCTCGATGACGTCCGGGTTCTCACCACCCGCTCGACCGGCCGGATGGGGCGTGCGCTCGCGCTTGAAGCCTTCAGGCTCGGCGCCGATGTGACGGTGGTGCACAGCGGGGCGTTTCCGTGTGTGCGAAACGTCCATGTGACGACCGCAGTGGAGATGCGCTCGGCGGTCCTCCGCATCTGCCGGGATGA
>JAAZID010000246.1 GCA_012510295.1 Methanomicrobiales archaeon
GTTCTGGGATCGTCCCATCTGCCACCTCCCCGACAACCTCACGTACTACGGCGCATCTGATCCTCTGTGGAAGAACAGCACAGATATCGTCCCGTTTGCCTATATCGAGGAGAGGCGAGGAGGTATAACGGAGATATTCCACGTACCGTACGCGGTCTGGCGGCTCAACTGTAGCGTCTCTGCAACGATACGGCCTGAAGCGGCGCATTTCAGGATGGCGTTAGTCGATATAAAGAGTGGAACCGTCGTGGAAGGGGCCGAAATGCGCTACCCGGGAAGTATCATCAAGAACGTCCAGGTAGGCGGTAAAGACTTCTACCTTATCGTGGGCGTGGAGGATATCAGCTCTTATCGCATCACCCTGGAGACGCTCACGGAGTATCTTTAGCCGGGATCCCGGCATGGTAGCTCCAGATTTTTGCTGTGCAGTGCCCGCCAAGGGGAACCTCGCCCGAAGAATGGGAGGGAGCTATAGAAAAAGATCTCTTCCGGGCAGGGCCTATCGCGCCCGGGAGATGTCGGATCGAGTCTCTTACCCTGAGGCTGCCCTGTACTCCTGCATCAGGGCATCGCTGTATGCTTCTTTCTTCTTCGTCGGTATGTAGTTGAAGGCGCCGGCCCTCCTGAGGAGCTCGGCGCGGACTGCGGTATCATCGTCCAGGCGCAGTTTCCGCACACCGTCGATGATCACATCGAGCTGATTGATGCCGGTCGCTTTCCCGTCTACGAGGATCGTCCTCGTCTTGATCGCTTCGGGCTTGATCCCGCCGCATACGGTGCAGTAGTCGCCTTCGTTCCCGCCTGTCACGCACCCTCCCTCCCCCGGATCATCGTGAGCGACATCTTGAACCGGGTTGTGGCCGAGAGGGCGTGGGGGACGTCTGCCGGGAAGATGATCGTCTCGCCCGCACTCATATGGTGCGTCTCACCGGCGATCCAGACCTCGCACTCACCATCGAGGATCGTCACCACCGCATCGTAGGGTGCGGTGTGTTCGGAGAGTCCTTCGTCCTCGTCAAACGAGAAGAGGGTGATACTCCCCGACCTGTTGTTGACGATCATCCTGCTTGCCACGGTCCCGTCCTGGTAGGCGACGAGGTCTGCTAACCGGAGAACCTTCCCCTGTAACTCTGCACGTTTCTCTTTAGCCATTGGTACATCAGCCTGTTTCTCTATTCTGTCGCTCGGCAGTTATGTAATCTTCTTCTCTCTCCGCTTGTAGACGAGCGCTCCCTCCACCGGGCAGACCTCCGTGCACCGGCCGCAGAGGTAGCACTCCCCGAGGCCGGCGGCGGGGTCCGCCGCACCGGTCGGGCATGCCCGTTCACACTTTCCACAATCGATACAGGCGTCTGTCCTCCGGAGCTGGTAGAGAGCTTTTGATGCTGCGGGGGCGAGAAGAGCGCCATACGGACATATGTAGCGGCAGAACGGCCGATAGATGGTAGCGGAGAGGAGAACGATCGCGAGGAAGACGAAGAACGATGCGCTCATAGCTGCGAGGTGGAAGAAGTCCGATAGGCCGATGAGTGCAAGAAGGTTCACCGAGAGCCCGAGGCTGGCGGCGATGAAGACGACAAAGACCCCGGCCCTGACCGCCACCGGTATACGGCTCCCGGCGCGGTTATGCTTCTTCACCGGCAGGAGATACATGAGCTCCTGGACGGCCCCGGCCGGGCAGACCTGCCCGCATATGATCCGGCCGACGATCAGGGCGAGGACGACGAACGTGAGGAGTGCGCCGAGCGCCATAGGAACCGGGGATCCGAGCGCCACAGTATCCCCAAGAACAACCAGCTGCAGCTGGTAGGGGAAGACCGGCGCAAAGATCAGGAACCCGAAGAACGCTGATGCGATGAGGAATGGCATCGCCCGCCGCCGGGTGAACCGGCCCGAGTACCAGAGTCCTATGAGCGTGACAAAAGCGAGGAAACCGTAGATGAAGCCCACGGGCTGTGGGATCGATTCAACGACCATCGTATCCTCAGAGCAGCCTCGTCCCGGTTGTCGGGCGCGGAACCTTCACCACGAGCACCTTGAAGGTTTGATCACTCTCATTGATCCAGCGGTGCGGTATCTTCGCCGGGCTCTCGACCAGGTGATCCTTCCCGACCTCCGCGCGTTCGTCACCGATCTCGACGACGCCGGTCCCCTCAAGGACGTAGAAGAAGACATCCACCGGGGTTATGTGCATCTTGAGCGCTTCATTCGGTGCAAGTGTGATCACCACCGCGGTCGCGTGCTCGGTGTCGTAGACCTTCCGGGCATCGACGTTGTGCGGGGTTTTAGTGATCGGTTCTTTTGATACATCAACTATCTTCATACAACTCATCCTTTGTAGTTTGTCCAGTAGTTTGCGAGACACTCCTGGCGCCTCCGCTCAAGGCGGTGGGCCCGCATCTCTGGATATGTCGGTTCAGTGCTCTGGGTTGCCGGACAGTAGGGGCAGAGAGCGTAAGGGACGTCGTCTGCCATATCCCTGACCGGGCAGAGGTAGACTCCCTCCCACTCATCGA
>JAAZID010000247.1 GCA_012510295.1 Methanomicrobiales archaeon
GACGATATGCAGAAGCGGGTCGGAGAGTCCGTCCATCATACCCCGGTCGAGCTCCGTCTCGCCACCCTCGATGGTAAACTCAACCTCCTTTCCGTCGTGGGCCGCGACGTCTCGCACGACGCGGGGAAAGCGGTTGAATATACGGTCGAGCGGCATCATCCGGATCCCCATCATGAGGTTCTGGAGGTCCGAGACCGACCGGCCGATCATGCTCAGCGCGTCATCAAACTCCTTGATGCCGTGCTTCCTCGCCATCTGCTCAAGCCTCCCTCGGTTGATCACCAGGTCTTCGACGAGGTTCATCATCTGGTCGAGCCGCTGGATATCGACACGGATGTTCTTGATCTCGCGGCTCTTCTCACCCCGGGCGGGCCCTGGCGCCGGAGGCTCGGGCTCCTGGATCACCCCTGGATCCCCCGAGAGGGCGAGGAGCGATGTCTCGGGGCCGGAGGCGACCGTCCGGAGCGCATCCTCCCCGGCCTCGCTCGCTATCCGGATCTCAAACGGGCCGTCAAACTTCCCGTCCTCGATGAGATCCCGGGCGGGTGTTGTCCCGAGGATCGTCCCGATCTCATCAAGGTTCTGCAGAAGTAGCATCGCCCTGACACCTTTCATAGCAGAAGCGGGGTCGATAGCGATGGATAGCGTGTAGGCAGACCCGCTCGCCGGTCCACCGTCAGGGACCGGGTGGAGAATCGCGGGCTCATGCGACACCCCCTCATCGGTGAACGCCTGGAGATCCTGCACCAGACTCCCGGAGGCCTCGTCGGTGGGGCTCCTGCCGGCCTCGATCTCATCCAGCATCACCTCGATCGCGTCGGTGCAGGTGAGCAGGAGGTCGGTGAGGGGGATGGTCACCTCGCACCGGCCGCTCCGGATGAGCGAGAAGACATCCTCCATCGAGTGGCAGAGATGCTCCATCGCATCAAAGCCCATCGACGCCGACATCCCCTTGAGCGTATGAGCGGACCGGAAGATCTCATCGATCGCGGTCTGCTGGTCCTCCCCGCTCTCAAGGAGGAGGAGACTACGTACGATATTCTCGTGGTTCTCCCGTGACTCCTCAACAAAGAGTTTCCGGTAGATCTCTTCATCGATCACGGCCCGAGCCTCCTGACCGCCCGCACAATCTCTCGCGAAAGACCCTCAAGTGGCACCACCTTATCGACACTACCCCTGGCGATAGCCGACCGCGCCATCCCGTAGACGAGGCAGTCATCCTCGGCGCATACCATCGTTGTGCCGCCTGCATTCTTCACCGCGAGGGTTCCCTCACCGCCATCGCTCCCCATACCGGAGAGGATCACCGAGACCGTGCGAGATCCAAAGACGCTCGCAGCAGAGGTAAACGTCGTGTCGACGGCCGGCCTGACCGCATGCAGGGGGGGTGCGGTCGAGTGGACGACCCGCCCGTGGTTCCTCCCGGCGGCCGCATAGACCCTCGAGATCACGGTGTGGTATCCGGCTTTTGAGACAAAGGCGGTCCCGGCCTGCAGGGTATCCCCGTTTGCGGTCTCTCTCACCGGCAGGGGTGAGACGCGGTTCAGGCGTTCGGCGAGGGATGCGGTGAACCCTTCGGGCATATGCTGGGTGATGACGACCGTTGCGGAGAGGTCCGGCGGAAGCGCGGAGAGGAGCGTATCGAGCATCGGCGGCCCTCCGGCGGATGAACCTATCAGCACCGCTGCATCGGCGTTGTTCCGCTGAATCCCCCGTGGTTTTACGATCGTGGGGAGCGATACAAGGTTTCTGATCTTCTGGATGAGTTCCCTCTCGATACCCCGCACGTTCGGGACATCCCGGGGTTTGAGCATGAAGTCGTCCGCCCCGAGGCGGAGCGCCCGGTGGGTCATATCGGCGTGCCGGGACGTCAACGTGCTCAGAACGATAATCTTCGGCCGCGTGCTCTCCTGCCGGAGGGCCTCAAGAACCTCAAGACCGCCCATCCGGGGCATCTCGATATCGAGCGTGACGACGTCGGGCTTCAGGTCCGCTATCTTTGCGAGGGCATCTATGCCGCTGACCGCCGTCCCGACTACCTCGATATCGGGGCTGCCCTTGAGCATGTCGCGAAGGATCGTCCGGATGAAGAGAGAGTCATCGACGACCAGAACCCGTATCATGGTCACGCACTGAGAACGTTCTTAACTTCCTCAAGAACCTTTGGAGCCTGGAAGGGTTTGACGATGTAGCCCCTCGCACCGCTCTTGATAGCAAGCTTCACCATCTGCTCCTGACCGACCGCTGTGCACATGATGACCTTCGCCCCGGGGTCGGCGGTTTTGATAGCCTTGAGCGCCTCGATCCCGTTCACCTTTGGCATAACGATATCCATCGTGACGAGATCGGGTTTGAGTTCCTGGTACCTGGCAACCGCCTCTGCGCCATCAGCGGCCTCACCGACAATGTCGTGCCCGCCTGAAAAGAGGATGTTCTTCAGCAACGTTCTCATAAACATTGTATCATCGACGATCAGGATTCTCCCCATCGAACACCACTCAATGATTATTTGAGGGGCTTCATATATAGCGCTTCCGTGTTTCTGGAAAATAGTATTACTGGTTTGGAGAGGATTTTACCGCATCTGAGATATACCGGACGCCTTTCGTGGTCAATTGTATCTCTTTTCTGATGTAAATCACTTCAGCAAATCCGGTGGCGAGGAGGTGCTCATATATGGCGTCGAGGTCTTTGTGTGAGAGTTTGAGCATGTTCTCGATGCTGCTTGAGTCCATACCGCTATAGACCAGCATGGCCACCTGCCCGGTCAGCGGGTCGAGTTCCCCTTCATACCTGGAGCCCTGTGTCGCCTCGTTGAGGAAGTTGTAGAGAACCTGGAGCGTCGTCTTCGGGCAGAGGACGAAGCTCGTCACGACCTCGTTCTCGATGAGGTGGTCGATCTTCACGACATCGAGATCCTTCTCCTGGATCTCCCGGCGCGTGAGCTCGATGCCGGTCACGTCTCCCAGGGGGATACAGACCTGACTCTCCTGGCTGATGAACCAGATGCCGGTCTTCATGACCGTGATCACGCCCTTCTCCCAGTGAGCATCCTGGACGAGCACTCCGCCACGGATAGCAGGGGACATAAAGAAAGCGTTCAACCGGTAGGCGCTACACTGGGTGATGACGAACTTTTTGAGAACCGAGAGAACCTTCTCCACCGACGCGATCCGGTAAACCTCCGCCGCATCCGGGCCGGCGACGATCGTTACCTGGTTCTTCTTTGCTTCGAGATCGACCATGGATCGGTAGGGGATCTCGCAATCGAGCGGAGCTCCGATATGGATACGGTCCTCACCGATACCCATCGTCGCCGGAACCCACTTCCCCCCATGCTCAACCTTTATCGGAACAGATTTCATCATCGTCATCACGACCCCTCCCGTATCATCACCACTCATCACTTTGATCTCAGTATCGTGAGGATCTCTTCGAGCTCGCTGGCGAGATCCCGTGCATTGTATTTCTCCCCCCGCAGCTCGCGGACGAGACTTACATCCACCACGAACTTCTTCTTCTTCACGTCAGATTTGAGCGAGGCGATCAGGTCGTTATCGACCATACCACCGGAGGCGAAAGAGACCATATCAAAGACCTCTTCCGGTTGTTCAGCTACCTCTTCAAGATCCTCTTCATCAGGGGCGGGTTCATCGACGTCGATCTCTTCACCCTCGATCTCGATCTCATCGAAGTCGAGGTCATCGAGTGTGGAGAGTTCCGCACTGAGCGCACTCATATCCGGCAGTTCCAGGAGATCAGCGGTTATCCCGGAGCCATCAGGAAGGTCGTGATCCTCAAGTTCGCTCTGGTGCGCCCTGAGGATCTCCGATACGGCGCCTGCCTCTTCCCCGGAGAGGGAGGAGATCCGGTCGGACCCAAATATGCTCTCCGGATCAGCCGCTTCATCGGTGTCAAGGGAATCGAGTGAATCGAGGTCGAGGTCTGCAAGCGCGGCGAGAGGATCGACCACACCCGCAGGGGCCTTTGCGGGGGCCGAACCATCGACCGCCTGATCGAGCATGGTATCGATCTCCTCGATCGCTCTCCTCTTCTCGCCTTCGGGGGTGCGGGCATGGGTGATCACCTCCCGTACCGATGCGGTGAGTGCCCCGAACATGCCGCCGAGGTCGATCTCGGAGGTGG
Source organism: Methanomicrobiales archaeon (assembly GCA_012510295.1). GTDB lineage: Archaea > Halobacteriota > Methanomicrobia > Methanomicrobiales > Methanoculleaceae > Methanoculleus. Next base: position 4,147 of record JAAZID010000247.1, read on the forward strand.
CAAACCGCTGGATGAGCGAGGTATCCTGTGCCTCCGTATCGGGTTGCTCTTCCTTCTTCTCCGGCCGCTCCCGGAGCGCAGCGCGCAGGCGAGAAGGCCTCAAGTCTGCGATCTTCAGCGCTCCGGTGATGATAAGCGCGCAGAATCCCGCAACCACGGTGCCCGCGATGACGACATCTACGGAGGCATCGATGATGATGAACAGAGAGCCTGTGCCGACGGTGATCAGGAAGAGGAGCGGCCTGCGTACGTTCTCCTTCATGTTACCCCCAGGAATGCCGGTATGGTAAAGAATGCGCTCACGATGAACGGTGCAATGATGTAGACGACGCCGGTGGCTACGCAGAGGAGGCTTGCGAAGAAGTAATAGATGTACCGGTTGCCGCCCATGACTATCCTTCCTGCAAGGATATTTGCAACAGTGAGCATTAAGAGGATCGTCACCACGTACACCCGCATCGTGTCTTCGGGGAAGTCTACGAAGATATTCAGGGATGATCCCATGGCACCGCCGATCGTGGACGAACCCCCCGAGAGCGCCGCCGAGGTCTCGGCGAAATGATCCATCACATCCGTGATCGCGTTCGCCATCGTGAGGAGGATCTCGAAGAGGAAGACGAATATACCGATCATCGCCGCGTGCATCGGCACGAGCAGGACGACAAAACCCTTCACCATCATGTCGCGCTTCCTCCTGAGGAGGACCTGTTCAAGCATCGATGAACCGGCGATCTTCCCGATCTCATCCGGGGAGCCGCCGAGAGCCACCGAGTCACGGAATATGTTCATGTACTTGTAGATCAGGTAACTGCCGGTCTCCCCGATGAACTTCCTCCAGCTCGCGGCTTCATCGAGCCCGAGGTTCAGTTTTGATGCTACTGAGTCGATGAACGGTTCCAGGTGGGGTAGCGATTTTCTATCCACCTCCTGGAGGGCGTCGGTGGTGGTGATGCCCTTGCCGCCCATGATCGACCCGAGGCCGCGGATGAACGTGGCAAAATCGTTATCGCGGTTGATTATGTTGGCATCGTCGATGTAGCCGATGATACCAAGCGGCATCAGGAGCAGACCGACGAGCAGGAATATGACACCGGCGTTGATACCGATGAGGACGAGGATGATTGAGACCGCGGCGACGATCGGCAGGATCAGGCGCTCCATTCGCCGGATGATCCCCTGCTCCCGGGAGCAGAACCGGTCGAGATCGTGCGTCCTCGGATCGTCAGGGACCGCCTGGTACATGATCGCAAGGCCGAATGCCGATATGACGAGTATGATGGCGTATGATGTGTTGAGCGCCGCATCGATCCCATCGGGTGCGTATATCGCCACCGATATCATGATGATGATCGCGACGAGTGCACCGGAGAGGAGCATAGCGATGTAGGCATCGCCCCATTTCTTCAGGAGTTCTATCCCCTGCTCGAAGGTGTTTCTGTATATGCTCCGGATGCTTGAGAGCTCTGTTGCGATGAAAGCGTCGTCGGGAACTCCGGAGTCGATTGAGTTTGCGTAACGGTTCAGCATGCTCCGGAGAGACTCATTCCGGCTTCTCTCGGCGACCGCCCGGAGCCCTTCGGCATAGCTGTAACCCCACCCGGCGACCAGGCGCTGCACCTTCGCGATGTAGCGCGACGGTATGTACTCAAACCTCTCTGACGTGTAACTGAAGATCTCAGGCCTGGTCACGGCGGACGTGGTGATCGCCGCCATGTAGGTGTACATGAAGAGCAGATCCTGCTCCATCTTCTTGTTCTCAAGGAAGGATGACCGGATACCGTCGAGAGACTCTATCTGTTCCTCAAACGGCAATTTGCCCTGGTTTGCCGCTCTCAGGCGGTCGGCCATATCCTCAAGCAACCCTATACCTCAATGTTGAGCAGACCCTGTTTCTTGATCTTTGTGGTCATGTGGAAGAGATCCCAGAACTGGGTGTACCCGGCTTTGTGGAGGCGTTCGAGGATCTTTGCCCGTTTATCTATCTCATCGTAGATCTCGGCCCGCCGGTTCTCGGGTATGCCGAGGATCGTTGCAACCTTGCTCTCAAGGAGGTAACTGCTCCCCCTGCCGGCGAACGTGAAGGTGTCGGTTGCAGGATCCCAGACGAACGCCGCCATGAAGGAGAATCCCTCCGTCTCGGGGTCGTAACCCACGAGTTCGTTGACGCTGAGCATCCGCCGGACGGTCCCGCCCCCGGGGCGTTTCACGGCGCTCTGGATGACGACCAGGTTTAAGTTGTCGACGTAGGTCTTCGGTATGTTGATAGGATCCCCGCAGAGACGCTGGATCAGCTTCTCGACCGACGCGGCGTGGAAGGTGCTCATCACCGGGTGGCCGGTCTGCATCGCGGAGAACGCGACAGACCCTTCCACGCCACGGATCTCGCCGACCAGGATCTGGTTCGGACGCTGGCGGAGGGCAGACTTGAGGAGGTCGAACATCGTGACTTCTGATCCCTCGCCCTCACCCTTCCCCTTGGCCTTCGCGACCTCGCGGGTCCAGTTCCGGTGGGGGACCGTCAGCTCAGGGGTATCCTCGATGGTGACGATCTTGTTCTCAGGGGGGAGGAAGGTTGTTAAGGCGTTCAGGGTCGTCGTCTTGCCGCTCGCAGTCTCGCCCGAGACGAATATTGACATGCCGTACTCGAGGCAGATCCAGAGGTACGCGGCCATCATGTAGTCGCATGCCCCGCTCTCGATGACCTGCAGGATGCTCATGGGGGTCTCGCTCACCCTGCGGATGGTGAAGTTGCTGCCGTGCTTGCTGATCTCGGTCCCGTAGACGATGTTGATACGCGACCCGTCGGGGAGGGTCGCATCGACGATGGGGTTTCTGTAGGTCAGCGGTCGCTTGATCCGCTCGGCGAGCTTGATGACGAACGTATCGAGTTCGACCGAGTCCTGGAATCCGATGACGGACTTCAGGCCTTTGAAGATCTTGTGCTCGATGAATATAGGGCCGACGCCGTTACAGGTGATATCCTCGATGTAGGGATCGGAGAGGAAGGGTTTGAGCGTTCCCATCTCGATCATGTCGCGGATCATGAGGTACTCGAGCGCCCGGTGCTCCTGTTGCGAGAGAATGACCCGACCGTCGGCGAGTTCCGGGATCCCCTCCGCCTGCGGTTTTGACGATGCACCGATATCGGAGGTGAGGAACTTCATGATCCGGCCTTTGATGTCTTTTGGCGTCCCGCCGGCGAGCAGTGAGGAATCGATCTCCTCTCCGGGTTGCTTTATGTATACGAGCTGCTGGATGAAGTTCCTGAGCACCTTGATACGCGCCTCCTCGGTCAGCGGTTCTTCTTCGAGGACATCGATCATATCGATGAGCTTCTCCTCGACCACCGGGAGGATCGCCTTTGTGGAGTGGAGGAACGAGGGTTCGATCGGTATGTACCAGTTCCGGACATCATCGGGGTCGGGGAAGATGTGGATGAACGTTGTATCGCTCACCGGGTAGATGATATTCGGGTTATCCATCGACTTCAGGTCGTGTTTCAGTTCCGAGAGGAAGAGCGGGATCCCGACGGTGTTGACCGGCAGGATGTGGAGGTACTCGAGGAGGTGCGGGCTATCCCTGACGTAGTCCCGGGCGTTTGCCGGGAGCATCCGGTAGAGGGCGCAGGACTCTACATTGTCGTAACAGTCGCTCCCCTCGTCGGTGATCTCGGGCTCGAAGGGGAGGGTTACCGTTGCTTCCAGGGCCGATCCCATTCTCCTTCACACCTTCGCGACCGATACCGGTATGATCTTGATGCCGTACCCGGGGTGGACCTCGAAACTGATGATGTTCCCCGTCGTCTTTCGTGCGCCCCGGACCTTGACGACCTCAAGCATCATGACGTACTTGCCGCCGACGAGCGCTTTTTTCATGAAGAGGTGAGCGTCACAGATCGAGCGGATACGGACGAGCGAATCCTCGACGAAGGCGTATGTGTGGAGCGTGATCAGGATGGTCTTGCCGTGGTCGACGAGGTTCTTGCAGTTCGTGAAGAACGTTAAGACCGTGTCCTGCCGGGCGTACTCGGTGAAGAGCGTGAGCGAGTCGATGACGATCACCTCCGCTTTGCTCTGTTCGATGTAGGCGATCATCCGCTCAAGGGTTCCCTGCATCTTCTCCTTCGTCCACTCAAAACCCACGACGTGCATGGGAAAGACCCGGAGGTAGCCCCAGGAGAAGTAGTCGGATATGTCGAGGCTCATCGACTCCATCTGGGTGAGGAAACTCTTGCTCGTGTTCTCGGTCGAGAAGAGGTCGACGTTGAATCCCTGTTTTAAGGCCCCCCATATGATCTGCTGGGTGAGCACGCTCTTTCCGGTGTCGTTCTCTCCTTCGATGAGGGAGAGCGATTGAAGCGGGAGGCCGTCGGCGATCTTCTTGTCGAGCTCGGAGTTTCCGGTCGAGAGGATCGTCCTATCCGGCATATCGAGGATGTTGCTGGTTGCGTCTTTGCTCGTGGCCATGGTTGTTCTCCTAGATGTATGCTGAACTCGTGACACCGTTTGGTGTGACGACCTGGACCCACAGGGGGTCTGTGCCCAGGTCGTGGGCGACCCCGATGGTGAGGGTCTCGCCGGGGTCGAGTGCGCCGGGGTGGATGGCATCGGGGTCTATCCCATCGTTCCACCAATGGAGCGAGCCATCTATCCCGTAGGGGACGTAGAGGGGATCGTCTCCGGTGTCGATGTAGACATCGATCAGGGCTATATCGACGACCGGTTCGCTCCCGGTGTTCTTTACCTGGATGTGGAGGGTGTTTTTGGTGATCTCTGCGCTCTGGATCTCGATCGCGGTCCGCATCCGGGTCTCCTGGTACCTGGCGAGGTTGGTCTGGGCCTCGACCATCACCTCGGTGGTCGAGAGGGTGCCGCCTATCAGGACGTAGGCGGTGACGATCAGGAGGAGGATGCCGATCCCGGATGCGACGAGGGGGCCTGCGCTCATGGCTATGTACCTGCGGTGAAGGTGGTCGACCGGGAGAGACCTGTGGAGAGGACGAACTGGAAGTAGACGACCTCACCCTCACCCGGGATGCTCTGGCAGTAGGCATCGATGTAGAGTGTTTCCCCGGGATCCCAGTAACCGTTCCCCCGGGTATCCTCAAGGATCTCGTAGGTCCACCGGTCAGGCTTCTGGGGATTCAGACTGAGGCGGGTGAAGTCTCCCGGCGCCCCGAGGAAGACATCGGCCTTGTCGACGTCCGAGGGAGATATACGGGATATCCCGACGTTTTTTAGCCAGATTCTAGCGTTTCCTCCACCGGCGTACGTCGTGACGATCTTCACGTCGTTGCTCAACCGTTCATCTACCGAGTGGGAGGAGGAGGAGATCGTACCTGCGAGCGTGTAGATTACGGGAAAGACTGCATTAATGAGAACGCCGGCCGCTATGATGGCGGCGATAAGGAACATCGCTGTGGTGAAGGCTTCGCTTGACATCCATCATATCCTGTCCAGCAACTCGATCCAGGCGTCACCAGCATCGCGTTCACGCGAGGCCGGCTTCCCGGCACCCTGTTCGCCAGGGCGGCGTTTGGAGAGCATCAGAACCTCGATCATGTCCCGGTCGAGCGTCGCGTCATCGGGGTCGAGGATCCGGTTTAAGACGTAGAGTTCGGAGACAAACTCGTTCGGACCGATCTCCTGTACGTCCTTCCGGGTCTCGGGGGCCATCCGCATGATATCCCGAACCTGATCGGAGGCCTCGTCGGTGATGTAGCCCATCGACTGGTAGGCGTCGATCATGATGGTCATGTGCTCGTGCCCGTACTTCCTGCACCCCTGGTGCACCCACTCGAAGAGCCGGTGGACTTTCTGGAGTTTGAGCTTCCCTGCGGGTTTCGCCGGTAGGTTCCCTGTGGGGGTCTCCGGGATCTCTGTCGGGAAGAGGTTCCCGCCGGGGCCGGGAGCGAGCAGGGCCGGGAGCGCCTCTGCGGCCGGCAGGCTGCTCGTGGGTGTGTCGTCGGGGATGGGATCGATATCGACCTCCCCGGCCAGGAGATCCTGCCGATCGAGCCGGTTCCCGGCGTACGTGGCGGCGCTGGTGAAGGGGTTGTCCAGTTCGTTCATCCGCTCCCGGAGGTCGATGAGGAGCCGCTTGATCGAGGTCTTGACAAAGTCCAGCTCCTTCTCGAGCGTGTCGAGACGGGCCTCCGGGTCATCGGTTGATGCACCGGCAAGTATTCTGTCGATCTGAGCCTGATCTACCCCCACCATAATAAAGAATTATATAATTCTCATAGTTTATATATTTTTGCTGCGGCTATACTGTTTTTCCTGCCGATATGGTGGTTTCCGGGGGGTCTGACAGTGTAGTTTCAGGGGAGGGGTGTGACGGGGGCTCTGGCTGACGGTGCCGACATCCAGGCACTCCACGACATGCATATCCTCCCTGTAGAGCACGGCCGTGAACGTCCTCTCCCCCGACCCCCCCCGGGGCTTTTCGATCAGGGCATGCCACGCCGGCGGCGAGAACCTGCTTCGCAGTCTTCGAAGTGATAGTGGGCCGGCACCGCGATCGAGAGACAATCAGCCCTCCGGAGGAGGTCATCCATCTTGCCGGCGGTCGTGCCGCTTGAGACGGCGGCGGCGCGAGATACGCCACAGTATGCGGTGAACTCTTCTTCAAAGGTAGCGAGTGGCCGGCCCCCGGGCGATCACGCCGGCGACGAGCATCCCGGTCATCTTTGAGGGGAGGAGACCTTTCATGAACCGGGTGCGGGAGGAGATGGCTGCATGGTAGAAAGTGCCGGCCGCGCCGGTGGAAGGTCTCCATCGGGAGATCGGTGATGCTCCCCTCAATGAACTCCACCGGGGGTGTGGCCGGGGGATCGTCTTCTTTGAATATCGGCAAAGGGTACAAACAAGGCAGAGCCGCCCCGGTCAATCTGGTGTACCGGTGGAAACACCTCATGTCAGCGCATTCTTTGATATCACCATACAGCGCGACACCTGCAACCATGGTGCCATGACCCACATCATCTGTCCCATCATACTCTGGAAACAGACTTATTGCATCTCCAACACCATTTTTGAGGAGAGGATGGCCCGATAATATACCGCTGTCAAGGACAATGATCGCAGGATCTCCCGGATCGGGAGGAGTGCCGGTATCGACCTCACTCAACGATACGCGGAGTTCGCCTGGACGAAAGTAGTTGGGACGGGGAGGTCGGTCGACACAACTCACCTCAGGGAAGGACAGTAACTCATCTATAGTCACTTTCATAACTGTTTTGAAACATGCTCTGGACCCAAGAGCGTGGCCTCCCCACCCGTTTAAGAAGGATGAGGTGTGTGATACCCTGCGATTGCGCTCTGCCCCGGCCAACCACCGGCGTGGGCAGGCCAAAGTTCCAAAAGGTATTGCCACATACTATAATTATATTCTTATCTTACTGCGAAGAAGGCCGGTCGTGCCTACCTACACTGTGACTTGGTGGTCGCAACCCCTAACGTATGAACTTCCACTGCACTGCGTATCTGTACAATAACTACCCGGTGGTGAAGAGATCCATGCACTTCTCCCCCCACCCCCCCCC
>JAAZID010000035.1 GCA_012510295.1 Methanomicrobiales archaeon
CCGTCGGGGAAGCCCCAGGCGTCGGCGAACTTCTTGTGAGCGGCTTCATCGGTGACCTTCTGGTAGCCGGTGAAGACGACCGGGAGAGCCCCCATGTCGCAGGCGCCCTGAACGTTGTTCTGGCCACGGAGTGCGTTCACGCCGGAGCCGGGTTTGCCCAGGTTGCCGGTGAGCATCTGGATGTTTGCGACCGAGCGGACGTTGTCGACACCGACAGTGTGCTGGGTGATACCCATCGAGTAGAGGATTGCGCCGGGCTTCGTGGTGCCGAACCACTCTGCGGCCTGCTTGAGCTGCTCGACCGGGATGCCGGAGAGCTTTGAGACGTTCTCAGGGCTGTAGTCCTCTTTCATGACGACTTCCTTGAGTTTCTCGAAGTCCCGTGTTCTCTTCTCGACGAACTCCTTGTCCTCCCAGCCGTTCTTGATGATCTCCTGCATCATGCAGTTGAGTATGGCGACATCAGCGCCGGAGACAAACTGCATGTAGAGGTCGGCCTGGCGGGCGGTCGGGGTGTAGCGCGGGTCAGCGTATATGATCTTCGCGCCGTTCAGCTTTGCCTGAACGATCTTGCGTCCGATCAGGGGGTGCTGCTCGAATGTGTTGCTCCCGAGTACGAAGACACATTTCGACTCGGCGATGTCAGGAATAGAGTTTGTCATCGCACCGGACCCGAATGATGCGGCAAGCCCTGCAACGGTGGATGCGTGGCAGAGCCGGGCGCAGTGGTCGATGTGCCGGGATTTAATGACGCCGCGGGTGAACTTCATCATGAGGTAGTTCTCCTCGTTCGAGACCCTGGCGGATGCGAGTGCTGCAAACTCATCGGGCTTGTACGACTTGAACTTCTGAGCGATCAGGTCGTATGCCTCATCCCAGGTCGCCTCGACAAACTTGCCATCCTTCTTGATGAGTGGCTTTGTGAGGCGGTCCGGGCTGTTTACGAACTCGTGAGCATAGGTACCCTTGGGGCATACCTTTCCCTCGTTGACGGGTGATCGGGTGTAGGGTTGTGTGCCGACAACCTTTCCATCCTTCACCACGAGGTTGAAGCTGCAGCCCGTACCACAATACGGGCATGTCGTCTGTACGTACTTGAGTTCCATGGTAAAACCTCGGATACTCTAATATGGGGGGGATATGGTATTTAACAGTAGTGATTAACTCATGCGTTTTTGATGAATAAGTGTGGGTTACTTCACCCGATCCTCCGGGAGGATCGTATGACACCGGGTATAACCACCTGGACACCGATCTGGAGATTTGTCGCTGCCCGGAATGGGTATGCGCTGTCTCTACGATAGGAGCAGGCCGAAAAAAGTTAGTTGGAGTAGGATGCCTTCCCGAGCTTCGACTCGAATGCGCTGTCACCCTCGGTCCTGATAGCGTGGGAGAAGAGCGCAAGCGGGATCTCCATCGGGCAGAGCTCCACACACTGGCCGCAGTTGATGCACGAGTCAGATATGTGCGCGAACCGCCGGAGGTGGAACATCGGGTTTGGCGGAACCTCTCCGGATGTGATCATCCTTGAGGCGCCCTTGAGGTCACCTGCAACCGGGAAGCAGACGGGACAGTTCTCGATGCAGGAGTAGCACTTGATGCACCGGCCTGTCTCACTGCTGATGGTGTCCCAGAGGTCCGATGCGAGTGCCCCAAAGTCCTTCTTCCGCCACTTGTTGCCGAGGTTGAGCATGGCCCCCTCGACCTTACCGCGGATCTCAATCCCCTTCGGGATCGCAGGTTCAGTCTTAACGGCACCGGCCGCAACAGCTGCATTGAGGAGATCCGCACCCTTCTCGGAGCAGACCTCGACGAATGTGGCTTTGCCCGCCTTGTCGCCGATGACACCCCAGTTCCCGCAGGCGAGGTCGGCCTGGCGCGGGACCTTGTAGAGACACCGACGGCAGTTCGACCGGCGGCCGTAGCCCTCGTCCTCAAGGTCGTCTATCTTGATCCCCGCATGACCACCCTCATACTCGATGATGAACTGGCCCTTGTCGATCTCCTCTTTGTAGACAATATCGGGGTCGACCTCGAACTTTTCGCGGATCATCTTCCGGGCGGTGATGGGGCTGACCGATCCGCCGCAGTTCACGCCGAGAAGGATGAGGCGGTCCATGTCGACCTGATTGTGCTTCGCAAGTTCGATGAGGCCCATCGTGTCGCAACCCTTGACAGTGACACCGAGCCGTGCGGTCTTGTTTGTGTCAAGGTACTCCTTCACCAGTTTCGAGAGCAGGAGCGTCCCGCAGTGGAGCGAGCCTGCTGTCTCTACAACCTCGGCGGGATCGGTGATGAAGGTCGGGACCGCATCATATATGTCCGCTCCCTTCCGGACGGCAAGGACGGCGTCCACCATGCCGGACTTAAGGGCATATTGCTGCAGGGCGGTTATCGCGCCTCCGCACTCGCCTTTCTTCAGCACGTCGGCGTCTGCCGCCCACGTGTATAACATATCGCCAATTGCTGCCATCTTCAGGCCTCCGTAATCTTCTCGACTTTCACAGCACAGGCCTTGAACTCCGGGATCTTCGCTATCGGGTCGAGAGCGTTGTTCGTCAGTATGTTTGCCGCACACTCGGCGAAGTGGAACGGCATGAACATGACACCCTTCATGATATCGGGGGTCACCTTTGCGGGGACGTCGACCGAACCACGCCGGGTGACGGCACGGATCTTCTCTTTATCCTTGATGCCGAGCGCCTTTGCATCCTCGGGGTTGATCTCGATCCAGCCGGTGGGGACCTCGGCGTCGAGCGTCGCGGACCGGCGGGTCATGCTGCCGGTGTGCCAGTGCCAGAGAACACGTCCGGTCGTGAGGACGAACGGGTACTCGGCATCGGGGACCTCCGCCGGCGGTTTCCACTCGATCGGGGCAAAGACACCGATACCGTCGGGGTGGGAGAATTTCTCGCGGTGGAGGATCGGGGTTCCCGGGTGGTTGGCGTCAGGGCAGGGCCAGTGGAGTGCTTCGGGCTTGTTCAGTCGCTCGTAGTTCATGCCGTGGTAGGACGGCGTGAGGGCGGCGACCTCGTTGAAGATCTCCTCGATATCCTTGTAGGGGAACTGGGCGGCGTAGCCCATCCGGGCGGCGAGTTCGCTGATGATCTGCCAGTCTTCTTTCGCTTCGCCGGGCGGGTCCTGGGCCTTCCTCCACATCTGGACACGCCGTTCGGTGGATGTCTGGGTGCCGCCCCGCTCCGCGTAACAGGCCGCGGGCAGAACAACGTCGGCGAGTTCAGCGGTCTCGGTCAGGAAGATGTCCTGCACGACCATGAACTCCAAGCTCTCGAGAGCGTGTCGGACATGGTTGAGGTCCGGGTCGGAGAGCATCGGGTTTTCGCCCATGATGTACATGCACTTGAGTTC
>JAAZID010000248.1 GCA_012510295.1 Methanomicrobiales archaeon
CAAACGCCTTCTCGCTGTCAGGGGTTTTGGGGAGGAGACTGTTGATACCATCCTGCTCTACGCCTGTGAAAAACCCATATTCGTCGTCGATGTCTACACCAGGCGGATATTCTCGCGTTACGGCCTCCTGCCGGAGAACCCCTCTTATGACCGGACACAGCGCCTCTTCGCTGACCACCTGCCCCGGGATGCAGGGCTCTTCAACGACTACCACGCCCAGATCGTCATGCTCGGGAAGACCGCGTGCAGGAAGTCGCCACTCTGTGACCGCTGTCCCATCCGTGTGGTGCATGACACACTCCGGTGCGGCACCCCATCTCCGGCGCCGCACCGCAACCTATAATCTCTCTACCGCCCATATCCCCGTATGCCGGGTGGCGCGGCGAATTCCTGCACAGGAAAATGGTTAACCTGCCTCCACAGGAGACTTAGAGCGATTATATCCGGTTAGATCCACCTGGATACCGGATGATTGCTCTCCAGGCATGTGTGCCCGGGAGGCCGGGTTATCGTGCCGGATCCCCTCACCTGACCAGAACGTTGATATAGTATCTACATTATTAATAATGTAGAATAGGGGTAATCGGATGACTGAAAACTTCAGTGTCAAACTTGAGGAGGCGAGGTACTATAATCCCGAGGTCAGGTGCAGGGAACAGCCCTGGATAGGCAACTACAACCAGGCCTACCAGGCGTTCCTGGCAGACCCCGATGGATTCTGGGATACCATCGCCAGAGACCTCGAGTGGTTCCAGCCCTGGGACCGGGTGAAGGAATGGGACTACCCGTATGCCAGATGGTTCCTGAACGGGAAACTCAACATCACCCACAACTGCCTGGACCGCCACGCCCACAACCAGCGACGCAACAAGGTCGCGATCATGTGGCGGGGGGAGACCGAGAGCGAGGAGCAGATCTACACCTATCGCCAGCTCTTCCAGGCAGTTTGCCGGTTTGCAAACGGCCTTAAGAGCCTCGGCGTCGGGAAGGGTGACCGGGTATGTATCTACATGCCGGTGGTGCCCGAGCAGGTCATAGCGATGCTGGCATGTGCCCGGATCGGGGCCATCCACTCGGTCGTCTTTGGAGGGTTCGGCGCTAACGCGCTTAACCAGAGGATCCGGGGCATAGGCGCGAAGGTAGTCATCACCGCTGACGCCACCTACCGGCGTGGCAGGACTATCCCGCTCAAGAATGTCGTCGCAGAAGCAGTCGTCAACGCACCGAGCGTGGAGCGGATTGTTGTCCTGCGGCGGGACACCGATACGCCCGTGGAACTCCACCCCGAGATGGAGGTCGACTACTATGAGCTGGTCGATGACAGGAGCCGTGAATGTCCAGCTGAGCCGATGGATGCCGAAGATCCGCTCTTCATCCTCTACACGAGCGGCACGACCGGAACACCGAAGGGTATCGTGCATGCCTGCGGCGGGTATACGGTCGGAACCTACTACACGGCAAAGCACGTCTTTGACATCAGGGATGATGACGTCTACTGGTGCACCGCCGACCCGGGCTGGATCACCGGCCACAGTTACGGTGTCTACGGCCCGCTCCTGAACGGCGCCACCTGTCTCCTGACCGAAGCAACCCCCGACTATCCGACGCCGGGTAACTGGTGGGATCTCATCGAGGAGTACGGTGTTACCATCTTCTACACCGCCCCGACAGCCATCCGGATGTTCATGCGGGTGGGCGAGGAGTGGCCGAACCGCTACAACCTCTCATCGCTCCGCATCCTCGGGTCGGTCGGCGAACCGCTCAACCCCGAGGCGTTCGAGTGGTACTACCGCACCATCGGGAAGGACAGGTGCCCGATCGTGGATACCTGGTGGCAGACCGAGACCGGTATGCATATGCTGACCACTATGGTCGGCGAGCCCATGCGCCCGGGATTCGTGGGAATGCCTATCCCGGGCGTCGTCGCGGATGTCGTCGATCAGACGGGGAACCCGGTTCCTCCCGGAACCGGTGGCCTCCTGGTCATCAAGGAACCCTGGCCGTCGATGATGCGGACGGTCTGGGGAGACGACGAGCGCTACCGGAAGTACTGGGAGACCATACCCGGTTGCTACACCGCCGCCGATCTCGCGGTGAAGGATAAGGATGGCTACATCATGGTCATCGGGCGTGCCGACGACCTGATCGTCGTCGCCGGGCACAACATCGGCACCGCAGAGGTCGAGAGTGCGCTCGTCTCCCATGAATCGGTGGCTGAAGCGGCCGTCATCGGGAAACCGGACGCCCTGAAAGGCAACACCATCAAGGCCTTTGTCATCCTCAAAGATGGCCAGCAGCCCGGGGACAAGCTGAAGAAAGACCTCATCTACCACGTCCGGATGACGCTCGGACCCATCGCCATACCATCCGAGATCGACTTCGTCCAGTCGCTCCCGAAAACCCGGAGCGGCAAGATCATGAGGCGAGTCTTAAAAGCACAGGAACTGGGTATGGATCTCGGGGATATCTCGACCCTGGAGGAGTGATCGGCCTGGTTGCTATCTCAATGAATTGGGGAGAGGGCGGGGCGAACCCCTGGCAGGGGATCGCCACCCCTACACCCCCGGGTTCCTCCTGTCAGGATCCCGGAACACTGCGGGATAAATACCCAACCCTTTATATACTGTTTTAAGCACTTTATAAATATGAAAGAGCACAGACCAGAAGAGTCTCTCAAGATAGAAAATATTGTCGCTTCTGCAAAAGTGACAGACTCTCTTGATCTCAACTTCCTCGCCTCTCAGCTAGAGGGGGCGGATTATAATAAGAAACGGTTTCCCGGCGTCGTCCTCCGGATGCAGGATCCAAAGATCGCGGCGCTCGTCTTTGGGTCGGGTAAGGTCGTTCTCACGGGTGCAAAGAGCATCGATAGCCTCACCCGGGGCCTGCAGATCCTGGGCGATCGGCTGCGCGCACTCGATATCGACATCCCTGATGGTCTGACGTATAAGGTTCAGAATATTGTCACATCAGCTGATCTCGGGACACCGATCAACCTGAATAAGATCGCTGTCGGGTTTAACCTGGACAAGATCGAGTACGAGCCCGAACAGTTCCCGGGGCTCGTCTACCGCCTCGACGATCCAAAGGTGGTTGTCCTCCTCTTTGGTTCCGGCAAACTGATCATCACGGGTGGCAAGCAGCCCGAAGATGCCCGGCGTGCAGTACAGCGGATCCTCTCCGAACTCTCCAGTCTCGGGCTCATATAACTCCATCAGATACCGGCTCCCCCTGTTTTTCAGGATCATTCGTATTGCACAGACCCCTTTCGTGACCACCCCGGATATCCCGCGCATTAGAGTGCGGCAGGAGGGTGGCCTTCCTCCTCACCGATACGGACCGATCACCCTCTATTATCATTAAGGCCGCACCCTCTCTATTGAGGAGGTGTACCAGGCCGTGATAATCGTCGGAGAGGGGTGGGAAGAGCTCGCCGCGGCACTCTCGCGAGCATATGCCCGGGAGCGTATCTACGTCATCGGCTTGACGAACAGTGGGAAGACAACGCTCTGCCGGTACCTCATCGATGCAATACCGCAGAGAGTGAGAGCGTACGTCGACTGCGATACCGGGCAGTCGACGGTCGGCCCGCCGACGACTGAGGGAATGATCTTCTATCCCGCCTCGCCGGAGCTGCCCGGCCGGCCCCACCTCAGGTTCGTCGGTTCGACGTCCCCCGGCGGCCACTTCCTCCAGACGCTGACCGGGGCGAAACGCCTCGTCGAAAAAGCTGTCGAACTCGGGGCGGGCGCAACCATCATCGACTCGCCCGGGCTCGTCTCTGGCGGGGTGGGGACCGAGTTTCAGATCCAGATGATCGATCTGCTCCGCCCGACCCGGATCGTCGCCATCCAGCGCGGGTGGGAGCTCGAACCCCTGCTTGCAAACTTCGCCCGGCACCCCGCGATCACGATCCACCATCTCCCCGTATCACCTGCGGCCGTCGTCAGGACTGCGACCGAGCGCCGACATTACCGCGAGGAGCGATTCACCACCTATTTCTCCAGTGCCCGGTCCCGGGAGGTCTCGCTCCGGGGCATCGGCCTCCAGGGCCGTATACCGAACCTGAAGAACCCTCATGGCGCCGAGCGCCGCCTGGTCTCACTGAACGACCCCGACAGCTTCAGCCTTGCCCTCGGCATCGCCGGCGGGATAGACACCAGGAGACGCCGGCTTACGGTCGTCGCCCCGGCCTTCGATCCGGCCGCCGTCACATCGATACGGTTTGGCTCCCTCAACCTGGATCTCGATGCCGGGCCCGGGTCGATGGAGTCTCATGTCAGGAAGAGGATGTAGATCGCGGTCTGGGCGATCGTGAGCGGAACCCCGACCCGGGCAAACTCCCCGAACGTCAGCGTCTCCCCATCCTTCTCGGCGGCCTGGATTATGATGACGTTGCTCGCCGCACCGAGGATCAGCATGTTCCCGGCGATGGTGCTCCCGGCTGCAAGCGCCATCATGGCAGGTGTGGACGTCCCGAGGATCTTGAGGACCGGGAGGGAGAGAGCGACGAAGGGGACGTTTGATATGAATTGCGAGACGATGACGCTCAGCGTGGCGATGACCGGGACAGCGGAGAGGTCGATAGAGCTCCCCGAGACGACCGCCTGGAAAACACCTGTCTGCCAGACGCTTGCCATGAGGACGAAGAGGCCGGCAAAGAAGGCCAGGGTCGGCCAGTCGATCCGGCGGAGGACCTCGACGCGCCGCCCGCTCCCTGCAAGGACCGGGAGCGCCGCAGCAAGCGCTATCCAGGTCAGCCTGATATCGACCTCCGGGGTGAGGATGGCAAGGCCGACCTTTACCCCGATCAGGAGGATGAGCAGGATGAGTGAGATCCGGGAGAGGGCCGCAAGCCGGGAATCGTGGATCTCCTCCCTGGAGTGCACCAGCACCGCCGGATGAAACTCATCGCGGAACATCAGGCGGAGGAATCCGTAGGTCATCAGGAGGGATATTGCTGTGGGGATGGCCAGGTAGAGGGGGAACGCAATGAACGGATTTTCGATGTTGCCGGAGAGCGCGATCAGGAGGTTCTGTGGGTTTCCTATGGGACTTGCGACGCTGCCGGTCGTTACTGCGAAGGCGAGCGCCAGCAGCAGAAGTTTTGGGGAGATGCCGTGACGTCGCGCGAGGTAGAGCATGAGCGGCGTGCCGACGATCGCCAGGGTATCGTTCATCAGGAGTGCCGAGAGAGTTCCGGCGCCGATGAGGATGAGAAGGACCAGGTGATGGACCGACTCCGCCCGGGAGAAGAAGCGGGATGCGACGTGGTAGAGGTAGCCGCTCATGGTGAGTGCCTCCCCCACCACGAACATGCCGAAGAGGAAGAGCATCACATCGATGTCTATGGATGCAAGCGCTTCCATGGGCGTGATCTCGCCGGCCAACAGGACAGCCGTGGCTCCAAGAAGCATCACCTGCCAGATGCGGAAGCTAACCCCCCCTATCTTCCTGACCGCAATCAGGAGGAAGACTACACCGAGAACGACGATCGATACGAGGCCTGCCACTGGAATCACCGGCAGAGAGAGTTCGTGCTTGCCGGAGATTACTGTATGCCTTTCGCTGGGCAATCTCCCGGAACGGCGACCAAAAATAGGATGCCGGCCCCTGTAGGGGCCGCTACTTCACCGACTCTTTGACCTTGTCGACGACGTCCTGAAAGAAGCCTTTGCCCTTCTTTGCGCCCCTCGTAGAGGGTTTCTTCCCTTCGATGTCGAGCAGGCGTTCATAGAGCTCACGCTCCTCGTCCGTCAGACGATCGGGCACGACGATGTGCACCCGCACCAGCATATCGCCGGGTCTCGTCTGCCACCGCACGCCCTCGCCCGGTATCTTCAGCCCGGTGTTGTACTGGACCCCCGCCGGTATATCGAGGATGACCGTCCGCTCGTCGATCGTCTTGACCTCGACCTCTGACCCCAGGGTCGCTTGGGCGGGCGTGATCTCGATGGCCGTCTCCAGGTCGTCCCCCCGGCGGGTGAACGTCCTGTGCGGTGCGACGGCGATCTCGATGAAGAGGTCTCCGCTCGGCGCACCGTACTCCCCGGCGTCTCCATACCCCTCCATCCGGAGCCGCATGCCCGTATCCACGCCCGGCGGAACCTTGACCTTCACGGTCTGCCGGGCGCGCTGGTGCCCGCTCCCGCCACAGGTCTTGCACCGGGACTCAGGGATCTTCCCCCGCCCGCCACAGGTGGTGCAGGTGGTCATACGGACAAAGCTCCCGAAGATCGACTGGTTCACCTGCCGCATCTGCCCACTACCGCCGCAGGTCGTGCACGTCGTGAACTTCTTCGTCTCACTCCCCGAACCATCGCACGCCGGGCAGGGTTCGATGTGATCGAGGGAGACCTCCTTCTCGGTCCCGAAGGCCGCCTCCTTGAGCGTGACCTGCATCTTCATCAGGAGGTCGGCGCCGGGGCGCGGACCGGAGCGCTGCCGGCCCCCGAATCCACCGCCGAAGAAGGTATCGAATATATCTCCGAACCCTGAGAAGTCAGCACTAAATCCTCCGGAATACCCTCCGCCGCCATACGAGCCTTTCGAGGCGTTGCTGTAGGCGGCATGCCCCATCTGGTCGTACTGGGCCCGTTTCTGGGGGTCGGAGAGGACGCTGTAAGCCTCGTTGATCTTCTTGAACCTCTCCTCGGCCCCCTCCTCCTTGCAGACGTCGGGGTGGTACTTTCGCGCCAGGTTCCGGTAGGCTTTCTTGATCTCCTTATCGTCGGCGCCTTTCGAGACGCCGAGGGTATCATAGTAGCTGTCCGGACCCATCCCCCTCACTCTTCTTTGACTTCGTA
This sequence comes from Methanomicrobiales archaeon, assembly GCA_012510295.1. Taxonomy (GTDB): domain Archaea; phylum Halobacteriota; class Methanomicrobia; order Methanomicrobiales; family Methanoculleaceae; genus Methanoculleus. The sequence goes on from JAAZID010000248.1 coordinate 6,807, forward strand.
ATCAGCATCAACGACGGTATCATCATCCTTCTTTTCGGCCCCCTCCGCCTGCTGCTGAGCGGCGGCCTGGGCCTGCTGGTACATCTTTGTCGTGACCGCATATACCGCTTCGGTCAGGGCATCCATCTTCTGTTTGATGGCTTCGAGATCCTCGCCCTCAAGCGCCTCCTTGAGGTCGGCGATCCCGCTCTCGATCTTCTGCCGCTCAACATCGTCGATCACGTCCTTCGCTTCCTTTAAGGCGCGCTCAGCGGCAAAGATTGCGGTATCGGCGGTGTTCCTGAGGTCGATCTCCTCGCGCTTCTTCTTATCCTCTTCCTCGAACTTCTTTGCGTCGTTCATCATCCGGTCGATCTCTGTATCGGATGGGCGGGAGTCCTGCGGTTTGATGGTGATCGACTGCTCGTTCCCGGTGCCGAGGTCCTTTGCCGAGACGTGAACGATACCGTTTGCGTCGATATCGAACGTGACCTCGATCTGCGGGATGCCACGGGGTGCTGCCGGGATCCCGGTGAGCTGGAACCGGCCGAGCGTGAAGTTGTCCTTCGCAAGCGCCCGTTCGCCCTGGACGACGTGGATCTCGACGGAGGTCTGGCCGTCGGCAGCTGTCGAGAAGATCTGGCTCTTCCGCGTCGGGATGGTGGTGTTGCGGTCGATGAGTTTCGTCGCGATCCCGCCGAGCGTCTCGATACCGAGCGAGAGCGGGGTCACATCCAGGAGCAGGACATCCTTGGTCTCGCCAGTGAGCACGCCGGCCTGGATGGCGGCGCCGAGAGCGACGCACTCGTCGGGGTTGATACCCTTGTCGGGCTCTTTTTTGAGGACCTTCTTTATGGTCTCCTGGACGAGCGGAACCCGGGTCGACCCGCCGACGAGGAGGACGTGGTCGATATCATCAGCGCTCAGTTTGGCGTCGGAGAGTGCCTGTCTCACCGGCCCGAGGGTCGAGTCGACGAGGTCGGCGATGAGCTGCTCAAACTTCGCACGGGTGAGGTCGAAGTCCAGGAACTTGGGACCGCTCTCCGTCGTGGTGATGTAGGGGAGGTTGATGTTCGTCTTCTGGACGGTAGAGAGTTCGATCTTCGCGTTCTCGGCCGCGTCCCGCAGGCGCTGCATGGCGACCGGATCTTTCCTGAGGTCGATCCCCTCATTTTTCCGGAACTCGTCGACCAGGTAGTTGACGACCAGTTCGTCAAAGTCATCGCCGCCGAGGCGGTTGTTGCCGGCGGTCGACTTGACCTCAAAGACGCCGTCACCGAGCTGGAGGATGGAGACATCGAACGTACCGCCGCCGAGGTCGTAGACGAGCACCGTCGCCTCGCCCTCCCTGTCGATACCGTAGGCGAGCGCGCTTGCGGTCGGCTCGTTGATGATCCGGAGCACCTCAAGCCCCGCGATGGTCCCTGCATCCTTCGTCGCCTGCCTCTGGGCATCGTTGAAGTAGGCGGGCACCGTTATGACGGCCTTTGCGATCTTCTCGCCCAGGTACTCTTCTGCATCCAGCTTCATCTTCTGGAGGATCATCGCAGAGATCTCCTGGGGGGTGTATTCCTTACTCCCGATTGTTACCTTCTCGTTTGTACCCATCCTGCGCTTGATCGACTGGATGGTGCGGTTCGGGTTCGTGATCGCCTGTCGCTTTGCGACGTTGCCGACCAGTCGCTCACCCTCTTTTGTGAACGCTACGACGGATGGGGTTGTCCTGCCGCCTTCGGCGTTGGCGATGATCGTCGCCCGCCCGCCCTCCATGATCGCCATGCATGAGTTGGTTGTTCCAAGATCGATACCGAGAACTTTCTCTGAAACCATTGTGTTTACTCCTCCAATCCTTTAGATACTACAACTTTTGCGCACCTGATGACCTTATCCTGCATACAGTATCCGCACATGATCTCATCGATCACGGTGCCCTCCTCTACATCCGAAGGGACATAGGCAACCGCCTCCTGCCGCTCCGGGTCGAAAGGAAGATCCCGCGATTCGATGGGCCTGATGCCGTGCCGGTCGAGGATGGTCGTGAAGAGTTTCCTGATCTGCTCCATCCCCTCCCGGAGGCCTGCACCTTCGGCCTTCTCCGCCCGCTCGAAGTTATCCATGACCTCGAGCAACTCCACCGCAAACTCTTCGATGGCGAAGGTTGTGCGGGTGTCGATCTCGCGGGCCATTCGCTTCCGGTAGTTGTCGAAATCTGCTGCAAGACGTAGATAACGGCTGTTGAGGTCATCATATGCCTTCTGCAGCTCTTCAAGCGCTGGAGATACCGCATCCGCCTCTTCTGTGAGATCCGGTTGCCTCTCGTTTGATTTGGATGTTTCCTCCTTCATACGCCTAACCTGTTTTAAAATGATATAGTGTATGGGTTTGATCATTTATTGTAATGTAGTTCTATATAACGTTAATGAATACTGCATACGTCCATCCCTTATAACAGGCTGGTTCTCCGATCGGGGCTCATCCCGCAGTATTTTCTCGCAGTACACGGACCGGCGGGAAGCCGGTTGCTTTCCCCGGAGGAAGGTACCGGTGGCCTTCATGGCGTCGATACTCCATCCCCGAGGTGAGACCGGCGACCGGTTTTGCTGGCAGCACCAGGTATATCTCTGCATCCCGCTCACGTGTAGCTATGAAGTGGGCACTGCTGTCAGTCTGGGATAAAGCGGGCATCGTCGATCTCGCCCGAGTGCTCGTAGAACATGGCTACCGGATACTGAGCTCCGGCGGTACCGGTGCTGCGCTCCAGCAGGCGGGGGTTTCGTATACGGATGTCTCCACCTACACCGGGTTTCCCGAGATGATGCACGGGCGGGTGAAGACCCTCCACCCGAAGATCCATGGGGGTATCCTCGGGCGGCGCGGCATCGATGACGCCGTTATGCAGGAGTATGGCATCGACCCGATCGACCTTGTCGTGGTGAACCTCTATCCTTTCGAGGCGATGAGCGCCGCCGGACTCTCGCTCGATGAGATCATCGAGTACATCGATATCGGCGGTCCGGCGATGGTGCGGGCGGCGGCAAAGAACCACAAGTATGTCGCTGTCGTGGTCGACCCGGCCGATTATGGAATGGTCGTGGGAGCGGTCCAGAAGGGTGGTTTCTCCCCTGAGGAGCGACTGGGCCTTGCTGCAAAAGCGTTTGCCCGGACGGCTGCCTATGATGGTGCGATCACGAACTACCTCACCGGCACAGGTCGGCCGTTCCCCGGGACCCTCAACGTCCAGTTCAGGAACGGGCGGGCGCTACGCTACGGTGAGAACCCTCACCAGGCGGCGGCGGTCTATGGCGATGCCGGCATCGCCGCGGTGGAGTCTATCCAGGGTAAACAGATGTCGTACAACAATTACCTCGATCTCGATGCCGCCGTCGGGCTGCTCCGGGAGTTTGAGGAGTGCGCTGTAGTCATCGTCAAGCACAACAACCCCTGTGGTGTCGCAACGGGGGATGGGCTCCTCGATACCTACATAGCCGCCCGGGAGGTCGACCCGGTCTCGGCCTATGGCTCGATCGTCGCCATGAACCGCGAGGTGACGGGGGATGTCGCCCGGGAGGTCACAAAGACGTTCGTCGAGGTCGTGATCGCGCCCTCCTACGCCCCGGAGGCGCTCGAGATCATGCGGGTGAAGGAGAATATGCGGGTGCTCAGGCTGCCTGAGCCGGTTGTGCAGGAGGAGATCCGGAGTATCGACGGCGGGGTCCTCGTCCAGCGGACGGAGCCCTACCGCGAGGACTGGGAGGTCGTGAGCGAGCGGGATCCGACCGCCCGGGAGATGCGGGCGATGGAGCTCGCCCTGAAGGTCTGCCGGCACACAAAGAGCAACGCCATCATATTCGCAGATGAAGAGGCGGTCATCGGGATCGGTGCCGGCCAGATGAACCGTGTCGAGTCGGCGGAGATCGCGGTCAGGAAGGCCCGAAAACCCCTCGCCGGTTCAGCGGTCGCGTCGGATGCTTTCCTGCCGTTCCCCGATACCCTGGAGGTCGCGGCGGCGGCGGGTGCGACGGCGCTCGTTCAGCCGGGTGGCTCGATCCGGGATCAGGAGGTCATCGATGCGGCGAACCGGCTCAATATCGCGATGATCTTTACGGGCGTGCGGCACTTCCGACACTAAATACTTTTTTCGGGTGGCTTGCAAACAACTATATGAACTACTTCCGTTCCATGGCCGAAGGTGTTTCCTATGGACTACGGCAGTATCATATCGGGGTCGTTTGAATACACAAAAGAGGCCCTCTGGGGCAGGTGGGGGCGGTGGGTCATCCTGA
>JAAZID010000249.1 GCA_012510295.1 Methanomicrobiales archaeon
GAGTGGAGGATATTATCTATGGCAGCTGACAAGCCCCACATGAATTTAGCAGTTATCGGACACATCGACCACGGGAAGTCTACCACCGTCGGCCGATTACTCTTTGAGACGGGAGCCGTACCGCCCCACATCATTGAGTCGTACAGGAAGGAGGCAGAGACCAAGGGCAAGGGCTCGTTTGAGTTTGCCTGGGTAATGGACAGCCTCAAGGAAGAGCGTGAGCGTGGTATCACTATCGATATCGCCCACAAGCGGTTCGATACCGATAAGTACTACTTCACCGTCGTGGACTGCCCCGGTCACCGTGACTTCGTTAAGAACATGATCACGGGCGCATCCCAGGCAGACGCCGCGCTGCTGGTCGTCGCCGCACCTGACGGCGTGATGGAGCAGACCAAGGAGCACGTCTTCCTCTCCCGAACGCTTGGGATCAACCAGCTGATCATCGGCATCAACAAGATGGATGTCGTCAAGTATGACGAGAAGCGCTACAACGAAGTCAAGGAGCAGCTCTCCCAGCTCATCAAGATGGTCGGCTACAAGCCTGAGAACACGAGCTTCATCCCGATGAGCTCATTTGTCGGTGACAACATCGGCAAGCTCAGTGAGAACACTCCCTGGTACAAAGGCCCGACAGTGCTTGAATCGCTCAACACGCTTGTCGAACCTGAGAAACCGACTGAACTCCCCCTCCGTCTCCCCATCCAGGATGTCTACTCCATCTCTGGTATCGGAACCGTACCTGTCGGCCGTATCGAGACCGGTGTGATGAAGAAGGGAATGAAGGTCTCCTTCATGCCGTCCAACAAGAACGGTGAGGTTAAGACCATCGAGATGCACCACGAAGAGATCGGCCAGGCAGTTCCCGGCGACAACGTTGGGTTCAACGTCCGTGGTATCGGCAAGGGTGACATCCGCCGAGGCGATGTCTGCGGCCCTGTTGACGTGCCCCCGACCGTTGCGGACGAGTTTGTCGCACAGATCGTCGTGCTCCACCACCCCAGCGCCCTGACCGTCGGCTACACCCCGGTCTTCCACTGCCACACCGCTCAGATCGCGTGCACCTTCATCGAGCTTCAGAAGAAACTCGACCCGCGCACCGGCCAGGTTAAAGAAGAGAACCCCACGTTCCTCAAGACCGGTGATGCTGCGATCGTCAAGATCAAGCCAACCCGCCCTCTGGTCATCGAGAACGTCAAAGAGATCCCCCAGCTTGGACGGTTTGCTGTCCGCGATATGGGCTCTACCATCGCAGCGGGTATGTGCATCAACGTAACGCCGAAGCAGATGAGATAACGGTACCTATATTTTTTGGTGGCAAATATGCAGAAAGCCAGAATACGTCTTTCAGGGACTGACTTCGAGAAGATCGAGATGGTCTGTGACAGGATCAAAGAGATAGCAGAGCGAACCGGCGTCAATCTGGCAGGTCCGATCCCGCTGCCCACGAAGAAACTCGTGGTGCCCACCAGGAAGAGCCCTGACGGCGAAGGTACTGCAACCTGGGATCGCTGGCAGATGCGGGTGC
>JAAZID010000448.1 GCA_012510295.1 Methanomicrobiales archaeon
GGGTAAACCCGAGCGGGGTGCTGGAGAGCGAGGGCGCCGGCCTTACATCACCACCGGCCCCGCATGAGGATCGATGGGGCTCACCGCACCCCTGCCTTTGCGTTCCACTCCCGCACCAGCCGGGCATAGCAACCCTCGCAGATCCCCGCCTGCGCCTCCTGCGACCGATACACAGTCTTCCCCTTCCCGCAGATGTCGCACCGGCCGAGGTCCACCCGCACCCGGGAGAACGTCCGGTGGTCGAGCACCCCCGGGAGTGACTCTTGCACCATCGATCCCCTGTTTTATACTACTTCGCACCACTCTACACCAGGTGGTGCCAGTGAACGGCCGGCTTAATGGGTCTCGATCGGCGTTTCGGCCCTTATTAGCTGCACTTCAGGATCGCTTACACCATTCTGGTTTTCACACACACAGAGACTCACTCACCCCCCCGAACCGGTGCCGGTGACTGTGTGGGTATTCTGGTGTAATTTAGTACTTAGAGAGAGATGCTTCTCTCTATCTGTACAGGTACTGGTAGAATCAACGCTGTCCCGGGCAGTTTTATCTTTGCAACAGGAGGTGCAAAGATGTACGAAACCTGTCGCAAAGGTGCAAACGTCAGGACCACCGCCCCGGTCCTGATCCCCACCCTCACGCCTGTCATTCATCGGTCTCCTGAGCAATAAACACTTCACGGGAACCATATTCAACCGCGCCACCGGGCTACTTCGCGCTTTACGGTAGAATAACTCAGTGAGTAGCCGGATGTGAGAAGATCGTAAAACCGGCGTTCGTCCCGGTTGCCGATGCTCATCAGGAATACGTAGTGAGACCAGCTGATGGGCGAACCGGGAGGTGAATTGCGCAGACACTGTCTGCGCAATTGGTTGCGCAACGGAAGCAGCCGCATCGGACACCCCGGACGCTGCCCGGGGAGTTGTTTCGCAGTATTCAAGGTAGAAGCGAGAGTTCCTGTGGTCTGTTTCCCATACCCTGTCTTCGGATCTTCGCCTAAATCGGCAATTACATGTGCCTAATTCATGCGGGAGTTTAGGATTCAAGCATGTCCAGGTATTCCAGCACCCTGAAGCATACATTGCGTAGAGAGGTTGCGCCCACATTGCCTATGCGCAAGGTCCGAGGGGAGATGCATCGGACCATGGACATCACCTCTCGATCGCAGTTTGCGGTTCAAGATAATTACTGATTATCTCCACCAAATAATGGATCTGCCGCCAAAATTCGCTTAAATTCACCGAGAAGATATAGAGAAACATTATAGTCAATACAATGAGGGCAGCAGGTTGCGATGAATTGATCCGAGTGAGTACTACATCCAGAAAATGATTTGCAAAACCTTACGTCAAAATTTTCAAAGCAATTCCCAAAGGCACGGTGAGGTAATCTGGACAGCATATCTGGAAAGTAATTGATAAGAGAAAGCGCCATTACACGTAACTGGAAATTTTCAGGATCATATTTGAACCTGAATTGCATCCTATCCACTTCGTAAACCTCTGGATCGTACCAGGAAAATTCATTTAAAACAAGAGCAGGCTCCAGAATATTAACAGTAAATGCCTTTTTAGAATTTATCAGCAACTTATCCTCTTTTATGTTAAATTCCCCGGAATAGAATGATTGAATGATGGATTGAACATCACGTAGTATATCGGATCCTGTTGGTCTCACACTAAATATCTCATAAGGGTGCTCCCCGTCAATTGGCTCCATCCTGTTATGATACACACAGAGCAGTCGGTTGTGTTCTTCTCGATAATCTTCCAGGTTAGTAACTACCCTCAGTGACTTGAATTGAATCGAGGGGAAATCTTCGATTAATCTATCCAACCCCTCTTTTCTGGCCAGATATGCGTAAACTTTAGAGATACGTAGCCCCGGTGAATATTTTTTGAGGGCGGAGAGTGTAGTATTTACCTCATTCCCCTCACCAATCGCATCAGTGACCAGTACATTTTCTTTATCAAGAACATCTTTAGAGCGATGACGGATACGGATAATTTTAGAGTTACTTAGTAATTTAACTGAATTTAATCCTCCCGCGCTTCCAGGTAGGCCAAAATACGGACGGAATAAATTAAAAC
>JAAZID010000250.1 GCA_012510295.1 Methanomicrobiales archaeon
AAGGTCTTCGTAGACGCTAAACTCCCGGTCCCCGCCGAACTTCGCAGGCCGGCGGATGGTGACCATGCCCGCCCGGGGGAAGACGTGGTACTGCAGGATCTGGAGCACGGGGTTATTCTCGACCTCCGGTGGACAGAACGCCTTTTTCATCTTCCGCCTGATATCCTCCCCGGAGTCGGCGACCGATATAACGTTTCCTGCCGACGACGACATCTTCTTCCCGTCAAGGCCGCTGATGATAGGTGTGTGGATGCAGACCGGTGCCTGATACCCGATCGAGGAGAGGTGCTCCCGCGCGAGCATGTGGATCTTTCGCTGGTCGATCCCGCCGAGGGCGGCGTCTACCCCGAGGGTTGCTATATCGACGATCTGCATGATGGGATAGACCATCTGCGAGACCGTAGGGTTGTCCATCTGCCGGCCGACCTCGTCCATACTCCTCCTCGCCCGGTTGAGGGTGATCGCCTGGGAGAGTTCCAGGACAGAGAGCTCGTACTCCGGCGTGAGCTGGATGTCTGACCCGAGGACGTATTTCGCCCTGCGAAGACCGAGTCCCTCAAAACAGCGCTGGTTATACTCGGCGACCTCGCGGATCTCCTCCATGGTCCCCTTGCGGTTCAGGAACGCGTGGAGGTCGGCGATAAGCACGATGACCTCAAACCCCGCTTCTTCGAGGTCCATCAGCTTGTTCACCGTCACCATGTGCCCGAGATGGATCTCCCCGCTCGGCTCATACCCGGTATAGACCCGCTTTACCGGTCGGTCGATGAGCGCGCGCAGTTCCTGGTCAGTGACGACCTCTATGGTATTTCGTGTCACCAGTTCGTAAGGATCCATTAAAAAGAATGGGTTTGCCGGGGAGTTAATGGTTCTTCTAGGCATGCTGACTGTATACTTTCATTCCCCACAGTTAGAGTGTAATAGTATGTGGCAATACCTTTTGGAACCGGCCTGCCCAATGCCGGTGGTTGACCGGGCAGAACGCAAATCGCAGGGTATTACACCCCCTCTCCGCCCCAAATGGATGGGAGGCCACGCTCCTGGATCCAGAGCATGTTCCAAAAGAGTTACGAAAATGACTCTAATTGAATGTAAGTATTATATACAGAATGACTATTATACGGTACTGCACATATTGTGCATACCCGGTGCGCGTGGCGTAGCAGATGCATGGTTGTTGTATGCACTGGATGTGGGCATGTGGAATGCAAGTGTGCAAGGGCGAACACACTTGCAGGGATTCTGGATCTTTGAAAGGCAAACAGGGGAGGAGTAGGTTTATGGCTGCACCTGCAACCAAAAATTCGTTCAATCGTGAGAAATTTAAGCAAATCTTGCATTATGTTATCAGCCGTTCATGCTATGCTCCAAATGTCGGCAAAACAGTTCTCTACAAGATCATGTATTTTGCTGAATTTGACTACTATGAATTACGCGAGCGAAAGTTAACCGGCGAGCGTTACCTCAGGCTTGAGCACGGTCCCGCTCCAAGCCATTTCGATGATATTTTAACAGAATTAGAGAGAGAAGGGAAGGTATCTCAATTTACGTCCCCGTTTCACGGGTACACTCAAAAAAGATGTATCTCCAATGAGGAACCAGAGATCACTTTATTAAGCGCCGAAGAACTAAAGCATATTGATAGTACCCTTGCAAAATACTCCAATATGACAGCGACGCAAGTGAGTGCGTTATCTCACATAGATCTTCCATGGATGGCTACTGAACCCAACGGAGAGATCGACTACGAACTTGTATTCTACAGGGATCCACAAACTTCAGTGAGAGAATATGAGCAACCTGTCTCCCCCTAATATCACTTTTCTGGACGAATTCAAGCGGGATTTTAAAAAACTGAAGAAAAAATACAAAACCCTTGAAAGTGATTGGGGAGTCTTCCAGAAGGCGTTTGTTGCGAAGTATCCTGGTTTATTAACTGAGACGTATCGCATCCCCCTGGGGGAAGAAGCGGGAGACGATCCTGTATACAAAGTAAGGCAGTTTCGGTGTCGGTGTCTCGGGGGCGGCGCCCGGAGCGGTATAAGGGTAATATATGGTCATGACTCCGTACGTAACGTCGTTACCTTCATAGAGATCTATCACAAAAGTCAGCAGGATAATCATAACGTAGAGAGGATACAGTTATACCTCAGACAGATACGGGATGGAGAGCGTTCGCTCAAATAGGTCACCTTCCTCTGTTTTTCAGGATCGTGGAGCCCCCAACGAGAGGAGGGGGTAGTTGACATAACTACACGGCGTTCAGAGCGCGCAACGCGGGGGAGACCATAGCCCCCCCGGCATGTGAGGGTATCTGCCCTCCCAGATCACTGTTTTTGGGCGTCTGCTATTGTGCGGTCCTCACGGCGAGTATGGTTCTTCTTCCCCGGCCGGAGAGGTTCTCCCGGTCCGATGGTTCACCCGATCGGGACGAAATCGAGTGCCTTGTTGGTCATCCGGATGGACTCTTCCGGATCTTTCACCGTCCCCATCATGGCCCGGATGCAGTCGATGTTCTCGGGGACGACGTCGGCCTCCTGGTGGATGGCCTGGAAGCAGTAGAACTCTTTTCCGTCGAGGACCGAGACCGATTCTTCGAATATGCCGTTCTCCCAGAGATCGGTCCTGGGCCTCCCGAGGTCCTGGGTGTACTCCCGGAGCTGGGCGTTGCTCTTGATCCCGGTGGCCTTGCGGACGATCCCGATGCGATTGTGCTTCTCGAATACCGCCATGACCTCGTCGCGGGTGGTCTTGCGCTTTAAGTCCATCTGTATCGAGTGCATGTGCATGAACGTCGTCGGGACGATCATGGCGAGGGTGACGATGTTGATGTGCGGAAGAACGGTCAGGACGTCGGGGCCGTGGTGGCTCGGTATGGTGGTGGGGTTCAGGACGATGGCGTCGACCGGCCCCCGCTTGACATCGCCCGGGTCCGCTCCGCGCCTGATCATCACCGCCCTGACCCGCTCTACGCCGAAAGCCTGGTCCAGGGCGTGGATGAGCCGGACGAGCCCGGTGGTGTTGCATGAGACGACCCGGGCGAACTGTTTACCTGTAGCCTCTTTGTAGTTTGCGTGAGCGTTGAAGGAGAACCCGGCGACATCGTGCCCCTCGCCGCCCTGGTAGATCGCTTTCTTTCCAAGGCGTTCATAGAGCGGTCTGTTCTTCGCTCCGACGCCGCCCGGGGTGGCGTCTATGATGATATCGGCGCCCTTCACCATCGCTTCCACGTCGCCCGCGACCTCGATGCCGGCCTTCTCAAACTCGGGTTTCTTTGCGAGATCGGCTATGTAGAGGGGATATCCGCGTTTCCCTGCAATGTACGCCTCGGCGGAGACACTCGTCTTAGAGACCCCTATAACCTCCATATCGGGCTGTGCGGCGACCGCATCGGCGACCCGTTTGCCGATGGTGCCGTAGCCGTTGATTGCAACTTTGATCATGTATGTTGGAATACAGAACAAAAATTAATAAAGGTTCCTGATTCGCAGGTGGCGAGGCGCTGTCCACCGTGATGATGAACGGATATCTGTGAGATCCTGGTATCTGGATTGTGCTGTTTAGCGCCGGCGACGGGGATCTCATGGGTATATCCGGAGGCTGGTACGGGCCGATGCACTGAATGACTCCCGGGCGCTCCGGTTGAGGTAGCGCCGCTATCCTTCCTCTTTGTGGCTGTGCCGGGTTATCGGAGATACCAGAAGCGCTACTGCGGGTCTTCCGTCTGGTGGGGGTGGCCGGGCCTCCCCCCTCGCACCGGGCGGAGATGCCAGGGATTTATGTGCCGGCGGCGTACCCTGTATGAGCCTATGGACACCATCGAACTCGTCTCGTTAACCCAGGGAGCGCTTGCGATCATGAACCCGACAACGCCGGAGAAGGTGCTTGCCGCCGGCCGGGCGGCGGGGCTCTGTGCGGGTACCCATGTCGTGGAAGTCGGGTGCGGAAACGGGACGATACTCGCGCTCTGGGGGCAGGAGTACGGTATATCCGGCGTCGGTATTGAGTTTCGGCCGGATGCATGCCGGCGGGCGGGACAGGCTTTTCTGGAGGCGGGAGTCGGGGACCGGATCGCGGTCCGGTGCATGGATGCCCGGGAGTATGTCCCTGAAAGGTTGTTTGACTGCGCCGCCTCGATCGGCGCCTCCCACATCTACGGCGGTTTTTTGGCGACGCTCGACGCCCTCGCGGGGCTCGTCACCGATGAGGGGACGATCATCATAGGCGACCGTTACTGGCGGTCCGACCGTGTCCCGCCTGATTTCGCCCGCGAGTGGCCCGATGTCCTGACCGGGTATGAGATCCTCAGCACCGCGCGGGGTGCCGGGTTCGATGTCGCCGCCGTCATTCGGTCGAGCGAGAGTGACTGGGACCGCTATGAGTCCGGGATATGGCAGGCGCTCCTCTCCTGGCTCGGCGAGAACCCCGACCACCCCGATCGGGAGTTCATCATCGACTACTTCCACCGCATCCAGGATGAGTACTTCGGCTACGGCCGCGAGTACATGGACTGGGCGATGTTTGTCCTGGTGCCCGGGTACTGGTAGGCGGTGCCACACAACAGGTGAGGGTGTGGAATCACCCCGGCACACCTGTACCGCCGGCGATTGTCCTTATCTTTTGACTGATGCTGCTACACCGTATCGATATCCCTCGTGACGACGACGCGCCACTCCGCGGTATCGATGCCGGCGGTGCCCCATACCGCCTCTTTGGTCACGGTCCGCTCCCAGTCCCTGTCCCAGAACGAGTACTCGAGTGACCCGGAGGGCTCAGCGGCGATGCGGGAGAACACTTCCTGGAGCTCTGGAGACTGGTATACCGGGTCTGAGAAGAGGTTTCGCCCGATCTCCCCGGGAGTTGTGTCGTATATGACCATCCCATCGGTCTGCGCCACCCAGATGTCGTATGAGGTGCCGTGCATCAGGGGCACCGCCACCGGTTCGATGAAGGCATCGGGGGGATAGGCGATACTCACAAACCCTATGTACTCCCCTCCGTCCTCAAATATCGGGTAGCTCTGGGCAACCCCGGCGTATCCCTCCGCGAGAGGGAAGACCTCGCTTACGAGCGGTATCTGCTCCCGGACCGATCTCTCTGTCTCCAGGTGAGATGATATGTCGCTTCCAAT
>JAAZID010000251.1 GCA_012510295.1 Methanomicrobiales archaeon
CACGAAGGCGAAATAATGGCGATCGCCACGAGAGATGTCATCACGGCACAGCAGACCACCACGATCATCCAGGCGGTCGGGATCATGACCCGGGAGGGGTTTCGCAGGCTGCCGATCGTCGATGCCGGGACTCACCACCTCAGGGGGATCGTGACCGCAAGCGATATCATCAACTTCATGGGCGGCGGTGAGAAGTTCAACCTCGTGCAGGTGAAGCATAACGGCAACTTCCTCGCCGCCATCAACGAGGGGCTGCGCGAGATCATGACACCGCAACCGGCGACCATGCCCGTCACCGGGAGCATCGACGACGCGGTCAGTATCATCACTACCCGGCGCATCGGCGGGATACCGATAGTCGACGCCGAAGCAAACCTGAGGGGTATCGTGACCGAGCGCGATGTGATGAAGGTGCTCACCACCGAGAACTCGAGGCGCCGGGTGGAGGATATCATGAAGACGTCGGTGCGTGTCACAAGCCCCGATACCCCGATCGGCAAGGTTTGCGAAGAGATGGTGAAATACAGGTTCAGGCGCCTCCCGGTCGTCGTGGATGATGTCCTCTGCGGCATCGTTACCGCAACGGATATCATGAACTACCTCGGCAAGGGGAAGGTATTCGAGCAGTTGACGACCGGAGACTCAGCCGAGGTGATGGGAGCACCGGTGCGCCCGCTCCTCTCCGGAGAACTCCATACAACCACCCCGGACCGGAACATCCACGATATCGCTGTCGCGATGATCCGGAAGGGTATCGGGGCGTTCCCCGTCATCGAGGACTCGCATCTTGTGGGACTTGTGACGGAATATGATCTTGTGAAGGCGTTTGCAGAGGAGTGAAGAAACCACATGCGTGCTGTTGATGTGATGTCTTCCCCGGTGTATGTTATTGCACCGACCGATAATGTCGCCTATGCGCGAAACCTGATGCTCAGGCACCGTGTCTCAAGGCTCCTGATCATGGAAGGAAATGAGCTTCAGGGGATCCTCACCAAGAAGGATATCGCTTACCGGCTCAGGCAGTCAGAACCGATGTGGCGGCGCCGCCCCATCGACCGGATCCCCGTAAACATCCTGATGGCAGAAGACCTTATCACCGTGACACCGGAGGCCAGCGTCCACGATATCGCGGCCACGATGCTTGATCGTGACATATCAGGACTGCCCGTGGTCGAGAACGGCACGGTGGTCGGCATCGTCACCAAACTTGATATCATGCGTTCGGCGCATATCCGCGGCCTCTCCGCCCGGGTCGATGAGATCATGGAGGAAGCGGTCACGGTAAGCCGTTATCACTCGCTGGACTACGTTATCAACACAATACGAGGAAAGAGCGATAAACTTATCGTCGTTAACGACAATGGTAGCCTTGCCGGCATAATTACAGAGAGTAACCTCGCATTTTACGAGTACCTGGATGAGCGGAAGAACCTGCCCAGAAAAGACGTTACTCACCTCAGGAAAGAGGAGCCGGCAGGGCAGAAACGTTTCAGGTACGTCGTCGAGGTATCGGCAGTTGCAGAGGACATCATGAGTCGACCGGTCATAACCGTCCCCCCCGATGCATCCCTGCAGGATGCGGTCGGACTGATGTTAGAGCATCAGATCAACAGCCTCGTGGTTGTGGAAGACAGGGATATCCGCGGTCTGCTCAAGAGAGATGATATCATAAAGGTAGTGGCAAGATGAGCGACACGTTTCAGTTACGGGTCAGGGACGTGATGGCAAAACCCATCACCATCGCAAAGTCTGCTTTTGTCAGCGAAGCTCTTGATAAAATGCTCGATGAGGGTGTCGATCCGCTTATCGTGACCAATAACGGCACGGTTATCGGCACGACATCCCGTGCGGCTATCGCCGAGACGCTCGGGAGCCGAAAAACCCAGGCTATGAAGGCCACATCCATCCATGTTGCAAATACGGTCGAGGAGAACTTTACATCCGCATATCCGGACCAGAATATCGATATTCTGGTGCCGTTGCTCCAGCGCTACAAGTTGATCGTGGTGTTTGACCCCGATCACCGCCTCATCGGGCAGGTGACGGCCGGCGAACTCCTGCGTGTGCTCCGGCCTCCGGGGACCCTCCTGGATGTCATGGAGCAGGCGCACACCATCCAGATCGAGGAGCGGGCCGTCCACCTCCGGCGGAGGATGCTCGATGGTGATATCAACCGGTTCATCGTCGAAGAGGGCGATACCGTCCTCGGTATCGTCACGGAGACCGATGTCGCAAAAGCGCTGTATGCGTTCAAAGATATCGTGGAGGGGACCCGCCAGGAGTTCCGGATCAGAAACCTCCTCGTGCGCGATATCATGAGCTCGCCCCTGATCACCGTGGATGCGGATACAGACGTCTCAGACGTCATCGACCTTATGCTCAAGAAGAACATAAGCTCTGTCCCGGTCGCAAAGAACGGCAGGATCCGAGGGATCGTTACCAGAGACTCACTCATCCAGGCCCTCTGAGGGGGCCAAAGACCACCTTTTTTCGACTACCCGGCCCACGTCAGAGTGTTGCTATCCTCGATATCGTGATGCAAGAATAATGATGTCCCGGGGCAAGTACTGATCGTAGGTTATATGATCATACTCCACAGTTTCTGGACGGATGGGGCCACGGGAGCGTTCCACGTCTGGGGAGAAGACACTACCCTGCCCTGGAAGACGCCGGCGCGGCGGGGGCGGAAGCCAAAGAGGCCACCGACACTTCCACACCCGTTTGCGGCAGACCATGTCGCGCTCACCGAGGCGCTCGGGGGGTCGGGTGAGCCGGGGATGGCTGCCATCCTGCTCCCGGCGGCCGGTTCAGACCCACTCCCTTCCCCGGGGTGCGACCCGGGATCCGTCATACCCGACCTGGCGGACTGTTCCTCGTACCTCGTCCCCACAATCAGCATGTCCATACCGATCGCCCATCTCGCAGACCTCCCGGCGGGAACCCGGTACGGGGCCACACACCAGTTCTGGGCGCAGGTGGCGCGGTTTGCCCTGGGACTTGTGGTGCAGCAGTCGTTTGTGCCGGGCCCGCGTGGCTGGGAGGCCCTGATACGCGGGGAGGACCGTGATCGCGTGATCCGGCTCACCAGAGCGCTTCCGCCGGCCTGCCGCTTCTGGGCTGCCGGTGGAGGGGGGAGACCGCCGGATCCGGAGGCGCTTGTGACCTCGTTTCTCAACCACACGGTCCACGAGATCGTCACAGGCGCCCTTGAGGATCGACCGCTCCTGCCAAAACCACGGGGCCGGCCGAGGAAGAAGATCCCGCCCGGCGAACAGTGGGTGGAGATCCTCTCGGGCCGCCGGGACGACTTCACCGGCGATGCGCCTGAGATCACCCGGTTCTCCGGGGAACTCGACGAGTGGTTATCACCGAAGATCGATCCCGGACCTCTCCGCGCCTGCTTCCGCCTCGAAGAGCCGGAAGAGGAGGAGAGCGATGAGTGGCGCCTCTCGTTCCACCTCCAGGCCACCGACGATCCCGGGATCGTCATACCGGCCGCAGATGTCTGGGACAGGCGCGGAGAAGCG
>JAAZID010000252.1 GCA_012510295.1 Methanomicrobiales archaeon
AGCGACTTCACCCGGCGCTCCCATCCCTCAATAGTCTGGATCTCATCAAGGATGAGGTAGACCGCATCACCAGCGTACACATCTCTGCGGTAGGTCTCAAGTATCGCCTCAAGCGGATCGTCAAGGCGGGCGATCTCTGGTTCATCACAGTTCACGAAGAGGATCGATCGCGGATCGACCCCGCGGTTGCGGATAAGGTCGTCGATTACCTGGAACAAAAGCGTCGTCTTGCCCGAACGGCGCACTCCGGTAAGGACAACGATCTCCCCGGTCTCAAGGTACTTCCCGATCTTCGTGAAGTATCTCTCCCGCCGTATACCCGCTTCAAAAGGCTTCCCGCTCCACCAGGGATTGAGGGCGACCAGGAGATCGAGGATCGAGGCCATATGGTTTGTTGGGATATACTCAAGCATAAATGTTCGTTTTCATTTGATCATACCCTGGCAAAAACACCTATTTTCATTGGAATATAGTCGAACCAAATATCTGATCCGCCGGATCCCCCTCCGCTGGCATACCCGGTCACCGGCACCGCACCGCCCCCCCGGGTACTACGAGAGCGGCCGACGCGCGAAAAGCCCCATGACCTCCGCACCCTCCCAGAAGAAACAAACAGGTCAACTCCCGGCCCCCGGCTACACCTCAAAATCACTCCCGGCGCACCCGACAACGGAATACCCTGAGCGGTACCGGCACATACTAAATGCAGAAAAACAAAACCTACAAATATGGAACGGCTGCAGAAGATCCGGCTCTCCGTCCTCGTGCTCGGCACCCTGATGGGGGCGCTTGACAGCACCATCGTCATCCTTGCCTTCCCGGTCATCGCGGAGAAGCTCAACGCGGATCTTCTCACCACCATGTGGGTCATCCTCATCTATCTCCTGATAGTGGCGGCACTGACCGTCCAGCTCGGGAGGCTCGGGGATATATTCGGCCGGACCCGCATGTTCAACCTCGGGTTTGGCGTATTCACTGCCAGCTCGTTCTTCTGCGGGATCTCTGCGACCATCACCGCGCTGATCCTTTTCCGGGGTGTTCAGGCCATGGGTGGCGCCCTCATGGAGGCAAACTCCGGAGCCATCATCGCCGATATATTCCCACCCGGCTCACGCGGCGCGGCGTTTGGGTACAACTCGCTGGGCTGGACGGTCGGTGCGACGCTCGGCATCGTCCTCGGCGGCGTCATAACCACATTCGTCGGGTGGGAGTACATATTCTTCATCAACGTACCCATCGGTATCGTCGCCCTGTACCTCGGAACGCGCTACCTCAAGGACACGACCCGGACGCCGGCATCCC
Source organism: Methanomicrobiales archaeon (assembly GCA_012510295.1). Classification (GTDB taxonomy): domain Archaea; phylum Halobacteriota; class Methanomicrobia; order Methanomicrobiales; family Methanoculleaceae; genus Methanoculleus. Next base: position 1,303 of record JAAZID010000252.1, read on the forward strand.
TCGACATCGCCGGGATGGCTCTCCTCACCGCCGGCCTCTCGCTCATATCGTACGCCGCGGTCGACTTTGCCGGAAACGGCCTTACCGAACTCTCGGCGACCCTCGCACCCCTGGGCTTCGCCCTCATACTGGTATTTGTCTGGCATGAGCTGCGCACCAGGACTCCCATGATCAGCTTTGAGAGCCTGAAAGCGCCGATACTTAAATACAGTCTCTTCGCTGCGTTCTTCCAGAGCCTGGGCTATCTTGCGGTCATATTCCTCATCACCATGTATCTCCAGGGGATCCGCGGACTCACCCCGCTGGATGCCGCACTCCTGCTCACACCCGGGTATATCATGGGGAGCGTGCTCGGCCCCTACATGGGGAGACTCTCGGACCGCGTCGGGGCACGGGTCATCGCAACCATAGGAACAATGGTGATAGCGGTGGCGATCCTCATCTACATAACACTCCGGGTAGATTCATCTCTCGCAATCGTCCTCCTGGCGTCGTTCGTCTCCGGGATCGGCACAGCGATGTTCTACCCGGCGAACAACAGCGCCATCATGGCCCACGCGCGGATGGAAGATTACGGGAGTGTATCGGGTGCGCTCCGGATGGTGCAGAACATCGGAGTCCTCGGGAGCTTCGTGCTCGCCATAACAGTGGCCTCCGCCTCGATCCCCCGCGCCCTCGCGTTTGAGATCTTCACGGGCACATCACAGGTGGTGGGGCATGTAGCCGGCGCCTTCATCCAGGGCATCGACGCCGCGCTCGTGGTCTCCTTCCTGCTCCTCCTCCTCGCGGGGGTGATGTCCTGGGCCCGGGGGTCTGAGC
>JAAZID010000253.1 GCA_012510295.1 Methanomicrobiales archaeon
CTCGAGGAGGTAGCGGGAGACCGCCCGCATGCTCGCATGGAACGTGAGATCAAAGGGTTTTTTGAGGTCGAGCGCACGGGTCAGGTGGTGAAAGGCCCGACCGTCGAGCCTGACGAAAACAGGGGGGAAGATGGTGAGGTTTGCAAAGATCTCCCGGTCTTTTGTATTCATGGTATGGGAGGATCCGGGGACGGATAACCTCTTATTCCTCTTTTGCCGGCGCCCTGAAGATTCCCGGGATGTGGCGGATGATAACAATATCGCCGATACTCTTTATGATGCGGAAGGGGATCTGCAACCCCGAGTAGCCTTTGATCTCCCCGATCTCGGGGTTGAGTTCGCCGACTGCAAGGGCGTCGATCTTTTTCTGGTCCACATCGATCACTACATCATCAACGCGCCCGACAAAGACAGCTTTATCGGTATAGACTTTCAACTCGAACAGCTCTGTGATCTGCGTTCTCATCGGTATCCTCTGAAGGTATAATACTATAAACGATAAAAAGATACTGCTTTGTATGGAGGCTTCGCTTAAGATTGGGACTCTGGCCGGAATTCCGGTCAAATTGCACTGGAGTTTTCTCCTGGTAATACCTCTCTTCGCCTGGATTATCGGGAGTCAGATCGAACTCACGGTCGAGCTGATCACGATACTCTTCGGCGTCTCGATCGATCAGACGCTGATCGTGGCCGGGTATAACCCCTACATCCTCGGGACTGTGGTCGCTCTCGGTCTCTTTGTCGGGGTCTTCGTCCACGAGATGGCCCACTCGCTCATCGCGAAAGCGAGGGGGATCAAGATCCACAGCATAACGCTCCTCATCCTCGGCGGGGTCTCCCAGATGGAGGAGACGATGCCGGATCCAAAGGTGGAGCTCCCCATGGCGCTTGCAGGCCCACTCATGAGCCTTGTGGTCGGTGTGGTCTGCGGCGCCCTGGTCTATGTCTTTGATGCGGTCGTCCCGGACCTGGCGATCGCCGGCGTCCTTGTATTCGTCTTCGGCTACCTCGGTCTCTTAAACGTCCTGCTCTTCGGGTTCAATCTCCTCCCGGCGTTTCCCATGGACGGAGGGCGTGTGCTCCGCGCGTGGCTCGCCCGGAGGATGCCGCTCTCTCGCGCGACCCGGATCGCCGCCGATGTCGGGAAGGCGTTTGCCGTCCTCTTCGGTATCGTCGGGCTCCTGCTCTTAAACCCGATCCTGATCATCATAGCGTTCTTCATCTACATCGGGGCGAGCCAGGAGGCCACGTCCCTGCGCTACAACATACTGCTCCAGGACGTCACGGTTGCGGATGCGATGAGCTCACAGGTCGTCACCGTAGAACCGGAGATGCCGCTCTCCCGGGTGATAGGGATGATGTACGAGACGAAACATCTCGGTTTCCCGGTCATGGACAGAGGATCGCTCATCGGTATCATCGCCCTTGCGGATATCCATAAGATCTCGCCGATCGACCGCGAGGCCATGCAGGTGCGGGATGTCATGACGCGGAGTCCGGCCACCCTTCCCCCATCGGCGCCGCTCCTCGATGCGCTCCGGATCATGTCCGGCCGGGATATCGGGAGGATCCCCGTGGTCACCGATGATGCCCTGGTCGGTATCGTCACCCGGACGGATGTGCTCAGGGTGATGGAGCTCCGGGAGGAGGCGTAGCGTCTAAAAGGCCAGGACTTTATCGATCGGTGTCTCCCCTGCGATCCTCTGGAACTCTGCGAGGCTCTCAAACGGCCGGCGCGCGGCTATGGCGCCGGCCCTCTTCTTCCCGATACCCGGGATCCACCGGAGCGCCGCGACCGGGAGGGTGTTGATCTCCACCGGGCAGGGAAGCGCCGTCACCGACCGCATCCCCCTATCCACCACGACAGCATCGAGCACCGCCCTCTCCGGGAGGGTGAGAGGGATCCCGACGAGGATCGGGTATGACCCCATCTGCCGCCCAAACGACGGCTTTCCGGCGACCTCGATGACGATGTCCCTGAGGATGGTGCCGGGGGGAAAGACTCGGGCGAGCATCGGTTCATCAAACTCCTTCCGGGTCCACTCCTTGAACGCGCGGAACCGGGCATCGTGCATTCCGAGGGTATTCTCCTCGTAGGCCCGCGTCCCCTCA
>JAAZID010000254.1 GCA_012510295.1 Methanomicrobiales archaeon
ATGGAGGGGGTTCTCGACCGGATCGCCCGCGCTCCCGACGGCGTCGTGCTGACGACCGGGCGACTCGGTCTCCGTTACTCCCGCCTCCTCTTCCCGGAGCGGGTGGCGATCCTCGTGGGAAGCAAACTCACTGAGGCTCTCCAGGTAATGGATGGGGATACCACGATCTGTGGACTCCCTGGCCTGATCCTGAAGTTCATGAACCCGGATGTGCTCGACGGGACCGGGTGCGCGACGGTCGAGGAGCTCTCGATGACTCCTGGGTGGGATGATGTGGCCCGCCGGGAGATCGCGGCGTTTCAGGAGCGCTACCCGCACGTCCGGGTAGTGCTCGTCAACCGCGTCGGGAAGGTCATCGGGGAATCCCCGTGAATATCGTGGGCGTCGGTTGCGGGCCGGGGATGCTGACCGAAGAGGCGGCCGCGGTCATCGGGGAGGCGACGCTCGTGTACGGCTCCCCCCGGGCCATAGCGCTCGCCCGGGCTCTCATCCGGCCGGACTGTGAGGTGCATGAGATCGAGGACTACGGAGCGCTCCGGTCACTCCCCGCCCACGCGGTCGCTCTCTCGACAGGGGATCCGATGCTCGCAGGGCTCGGTTACCTCCCGGGCGATGTGGTCCCCGGCGTATCCTCTCTCCAGGTCGCCTTCGCCCGCCTGAAGATCCCGCTCGTGCGGGCTGCGGTCGTCACGGCACACGGGAAAGACCATGCCCGGGCGATCACCGATGCCCGTGAGGAGATCCTGCGGGGCCGGGTGGTCTTCCTCATCGCTGACCCGGCCTTCGATGTCAGGGCGCTTGCGGCCGCCCTCCCGCCCGGGGCACAGGTCGCCGTCTGCGAGGATCTCGGCTACCCGGAGGAGCGGATAGCGGTCGGGACGGGGGCAGTGCCGCCGGCGGTCCAGGGGGGCCTCTTTGTAGTGGTGGCGGGGGAATTTTAGGGGGTTAGGGGTCAAACACCTTCTCGATCCGCACGCGCCGGCCGAGCATCTCCTCGTACCACTCCTGTTGCTTCAAGGCCTGCTTCATGCTCCTTATGCGGTGCCGGACCCGCATCCCGGTTGCCGTATCGATAAGTACCAGCCTCGACACCCCGATCACCCAGTTCGTGGAGGAGTATATGTCCCCGGGATTTTACGAATGTTTCCTTCTGGTACTGCCACTTCTGTCCAGCTATCGCGCGTTCCCCCTATCTCACCCTTGAGCCAGAGCTCGCCCAAGGTGTGAAAACGCCCCGCCTCACCCGCTCCCCACCCCCTTGAGCATCTTCTCGATGGCCCACCGGCCCCGCCCGAGCTCCTGCCCGAGTATCGCGACCGCATCCTTCTTCGTCATCCCGGCATCCCGGAGTTCCGAAAACCGGGCCTGAAGATGCTCCATCTCCGCACTGGTCCAGGGCTTCCCCCGGTTCGGCGGATCCCCGGCCTTCTCGGGAACCCTGAGCCCGGGGAGGAGGTACCCCGGTTCTATAACCCCGATATCCTCCGTCTTTGCCGCGAATACCGGCTCTGATACCTCAAACCCGGTCGCCCGGCGGTTCAGGCCGATGGCGACTCTGGCAGTCGAGAAACCGCCGAGGAACATATCGCAGACCATATCCCCCTCGTTGCTGCTGTACTGCATCATCTTTACCAGGAGTTCGGTCGGCAGTTCGTTCTTGTTCTTGAGCCTGCCCGGCTTGTACTCCCGGTTGATGGTCCAGACATCCTCCCGGTCGCGGTAGTTGAGCGATCCGGCGCCCGGTCCCTGCTCGCCGGTGCCGTACCGGCACTCGAGGTTGAACGTCCGCCGGCCCCCCGGCTTTTCGTAGTAGAGGATGTGGTAGTGGGAGGAGACGTACTTCCGGCGGGTGTAGACCCCGAAGTTGTAGTGCCAGATGATGTGGTTGACCTCAGTGAGCTCCGTCTCCCGCAGGGCGGCGAGGATATGGTAGAGGTTCGTATACCCCGAGACCACGTAGAGCGAACCCCCAGGCCTGAGGATCCGTTCAGCCTGCTGGATCCACGCTCGACTGAACTCTCCATACTCGTCGGCCGGAACCTCGACGTAGCCCTCGACGACGAACTCCTCGTCCCGGTTGTAGTGCCGGTGGAGCCGGTCGCCGTCGATGCCATAGGGCGGATCGGTGATGATCAGGTCGACGGCGTCATCCGGGATATGCTCTGCTGCCCCCGCCACACAGTCACCGTTATAGAACGTGTTGCCGTTGATCGTTACGGACCGCATGGTCTCTTCCAGCCTGATCAACATTAGGGGATGCGTCCATATCAACCCCGCCCGCCTCCACAATGTTCATATCGGGGCCGGCCATAATTACGCCCCGCCAGCCGGCAGGAGAGGTTTTTGATGCACAAGAAGGATATCGATCTCATGCGGCGAGCGCGTAACGTGGATGGATTGATCCGGGCGCTTGAGGATCCAGATGAGAATATACGCCTGGCAGCGGCCGAAGCACTCGGTTCTGCCGGCGATGAGCGGGCTATGGAGCCGCTTGAGCGGCTGAAGTTCTCGGACACCGACGTGGATGTCCGTCGCGCCGCATCGTCCGCTCACACCCAGGTGGCGGGAAGGCTTGCAGCAAAGAGAGCTGTGGAGAGGATGCGCCTCGGGGCGTAGCCGTCCCCGGCATCACAGGACAGCGAATTGGAGCCAGGGGGGTGTGGGGTTGATCCCGACCACGGCGACGTTTGCCGGTGTACCGATGATGGTGCCGTCCCTGCCGGAGCAGGCAGGTATCCATCGATGCACCCATGCCCTGGATCGGCGGGGTCCGGGGCAGGGGCGCCGGGGTCTTCCCACTCCGTTCTCGACCCCACGAGATAACGATACCGATCAACCCGGCCCACCAGGTGCAGAGGAGCCCGGAGTCCCTGCACGGCTCCGAAGTATCTTGTAGGTCTCTCCGGCGATGAGCACCGGGAGTCCGAGGAGGACGAGCAGTCCCCAGTCGGCGAGGGTCAGGGGTGCGGTCCCGAGGAACTCCTGGAAGATGGGGGTGTAGACCACCAGAACCTGGAGAGCGATGCTCCCGAGGATCGCGTAGAGCAGGGCGGGGTTTGAGAAGAACCCTACCCGGTGGAGCGGGGACCGGAACGACCTGAAGTTCAGGACGTTGTAGAGCTCAAAGACGATCAGCCCGGTAAACGCCATCGTCCGTGCCCGGTCGATATCGACCTCGTAGAGTCCTGAGAACACATAGAAGGTCAGCAACCCGAGCCATGTGCCGATGATGAGTATGACGAGGAAAGCGCCCCGGGAGAGGATGGTCTTCTCCGGGTCTCGCGGCCGTCTCTGCATGACATCCCGTTCAGCGGGCTCAAGACCGAGAGCGAGCGCGGAGAGGCCGTCGGTGATCAGGTTGATCCAGAGGATCTGGACAGGTATGAGTATCAGCGGCAGGCCCATGAGGAGTCCGCCGACGATCGCGACGATCTCACCGACGTTCGAGGAGAGGAGGTAGAGGGTGAACCGGGCGATGTTATCATACTCCCGCCGCCCTTCCTCGACACCGGCGACGATGCTTGCGAAGTTGTCGTCCACGAGGATCATGTCGCTTGACTCCTTTGCGACATCCGTCCCCTTGATCCCCATCGCTATCCCGATGTTCGCCTTCTTCAGTGCCGGTGCATCGTTCACCCCATCCCCGGTCATCGCGATGACCGCCCCTTCCCGGGAGAGTATATCGATCACCCGGAGCTTGTGCGCGGCCGTGACACGGGAGAGGACCTTCGTCGTCGAGAGTCGCTCCTCGAGTTCGTCATCACTCATCGCCTCAAGGTCGGTTCCGGTGAGCGCCCCCTCGCTTGAGAGACCGAGATCCTGCGCGACAGCGTAGGCGGTCTGGGGGTTGTCCCCCGTGATCATGATGACATCTATCCCGGCGCTCTTGCAGAGACGGATCGCCTCCGCTGCCTCGGGGCGTGGGGGATCGAGTATCCCGGCAAACCCGAGGAATATCAGGTCTTTCTCCACGTCATCCGCAGTCCAGGAGATGCCGTCATGGAGCGGGCGGTACGCGGCCCCGAGCACCCGGAGCCCCCCCGATGCGTACTCTTGCAGCCCCCGGTGGAGGGCGGCACGGAGGTCGTCGGTGAGGGGCACAACCACCCCACCCACGAGCGCCCCCGACGACCGGGCGAGGAGCACCTCCGGCGCCCCCTTCACGTAGGCGAC
>JAAZID010000255.1 GCA_012510295.1 Methanomicrobiales archaeon
CGGGCAAAGACCCTTATGCCCGGCGGTGTCAGCAGCCCGGTCAGGGCAATCAAACCATTCCCCTTTTATGTGGAGCGCGCGGCAGGGTCGCATCTGACAACTGTCGATGGGGACGATCTCATCGACTGCTGTCTTGGCTACGGCCCCCTCATCCTCGGTCATGCGAATCCTCACATCAGGGAGGCGATCGAGCGGCAGCTCGAGAAGGGCTGGCTCTACGGCACGCCCTCACCCCTCGAGCTCGATCTCGCCGGGATCATCATCGGCGATCATCCGGGGATCGGTATGGTCCGGTTCGTCTCGTCCGGCTCCGAGGCGACGATGGCTGCGATCAGGCTCGCACGAGGCTACACCGGGAGGCAGGATATCATCAAGGTCGAGGGCGGGTTCCACGGTGCTCATGACGCGGTCCTCGTGAAGGCAGGTTCCGGGGCGACAACCCTCGGTGTGCCGGACTCTGCGGGGGTCGTCGCCGATCTCGTGGCGCATACCCGGCAGGTTCCCTACAACGACGCCGAGGCACTGGAGACGCTTCTTTCGGAGAATGATGACGTCGCCGCGTTCATCCTCGAACCGATCATGGGGAACATCGGGCCGGTGCTCCCGGGTGACGATTACCTCGCTGATGTGCGTGAGATCACCGCTGCACACGACGTCCTCCTCATACTTGATGAGGTGATCACCGGCTACCGGGTCGGTATCGGCGGCGCGGAGGTCCTTTACGGGGTGAAACCCGATATCGCTACGTTTGGAAAGATCATCGGCGGCGGTCTCCCCATCGGGGCGTTTGGCGGGCGGCGGGACATCATGGATCTGGTTGCACCCGCAGGCCCCGTCTACCAGGCCGGGACGTTCAGCGGAAACCCGGCAAGCCTTGTGGCAGGGGTTGCGACTCTCCGCTACCTCCACGACCACCCGGAGATCTACCAACGGCTCGATGACGCCACGCGGGCGATCGAAGAGGTCGCCATCGATGCGCGCCGGGGCTCGTTCGTCAGGATGGGTTCGATCTTCAAGCACTTCTTCCGGAGCGCTCCGCCGCGGAACTACCGGGAGGTCAAAGAGTGCGATACAGAGGCGTTCACGCGATTCTGGAAGGCGATGCTCGATGTCGGAATCTTCCTCCCGCCATCACAGTTTGAGACGAACTTCCTCTCCGCCGCGCATAGTGACCAGGATATCGATGAGATAGCGGATGCATACGGATCATGTCTCTTCGCATAGGCACACGGGGGAGCGCCCTTGCGCTTGTCCAGACTGAGAAGGTGGCCGGCATGCTCGCCGACCGGGGTATTGAGACAGAGATCATAACGATCACGACCGCGGGCGACACCGAGACGGGTGTCCCGCTCCACGCTATCGGGGGACAGGGGGTCTTTGTCAGGGCGCTTGATGATGCGATCCTCAAAGGCGAGATCGATGTTGCGGTGCACAGCATGAAGGATATACCGGCAGCCCGCCCGGCAGGGCTCGCCTGCCCTGCGGTGCTCAGGCGGGACTCTCCCGCCGATTTTCTCGCACACGAACTCCCCCTTGATGAGGTCCGTGTCATTGGATCGTCGAGCACCCGGCGCCGCGCGCAGATCCTCCGCGATAACCCGGCACTTGAGGTGAAGCAGCTCCGGGGGAACGTCGATACCCGGATCAGGAAGCTCCGCGAGGGGCAGTACGACGCCATCATGCTCGCTGAGGCCGGTCTTGAACGCCTCGCGCTCGACCTCCCCGGAGAAGCTCTCCCTGTGGACCGGTTCGTCCCATCCCCGAACCAGGGGACGGTCGCGGTCGTCTGCCGGGATGACCCTGCTGTCATCGACCCCCTCCGGGGCCTGGACCACGCGCCTACCCGCTTCGACGTGGAGATCGAGCGGGCCGTCATGGAGGAGGTCGGCGGTGGATGTTTCACTCCGCAGGGGATCTACTGTAGAG
>JAAZID010000256.1 GCA_012510295.1 Methanomicrobiales archaeon
GCCAGGCGAAGGGGAGGGGTCCTTGCGAGGATCACAACGCCAGGGATGATTGTGATCTTCTCCCGGACCTGACCGACCCGGATCATACATCCAGGCGGATTGCCTTCTCGCTCCCGTCATCAAGGATTGCCGTGCACACAATCTGTCTTCTTTCCACATTCGAGTCAAACGAGAGCCGGACGCTTTGTGCAGAGTCGCCCTGTGTCACCGTCCCGGGTTGTGCCTGCCCCTCGAGTACCGGACCGGACTCTGCCTCTCCGAGCCAGAGGGCTGTAAACCCGCCCTCGCCGTGGCCATTTGACCCGGCGTGCGGGGATCTGCCGCCCCACCCGCGGGTGAACGCCACCTCGCGGATAATCTCGCCATCATCCGGGCTCCAGGAGACCCTGATGCCCGTGATCGTGATCGGCTCCTGGTCGGTGTTCCCGATGGTAACACCGGTGAGCATTATCTTTGCATGCTATCAGGAGAACGTATACCCTGTTCGCCGCTCACAGCCCCAGAGGTGTTTGTAGGTGAAGAGTAGCAGGGAATGGAGAATGTTGCATTACTCGCAGCCATGACGGGCGAAGCACAACGCTATCCCCGCACGGGATGAGATTACCTCTGCCCGGTCTCCGGATCACTTCATCATCCCTGAAGAGCGTAATCCGGGGTAACCCGGGCAGGAGATCGTCCCATCGCGGCCAGGATGCGATGGCGCCATCGTCGATGGCATGTGCCGGCACCGGAGACCCGGTGAAGGGCTCCGGGCCGGCGACTGTGGTTCATTTCCAGTGAGATGCGAAGGAGGAGGGAATGGGCGTAGCGATGGCTGAGGTGGCTGCGCATTCATCCCTTCTCACTCGCTCCTTTTTTATGGATGGTGGTATTACAGAGATTTTCCCCGGGATTACTCAGCTGGGGATGCAGTCTCCCGTCCAGGCACTTTTCCAGCCTGCGTCGCTTCGAAGATTGCACCAAACTGAGTGAATACCCGCTCGTGTTTCATCTACCTCAACTATACTCTGCGAGGCCTCGTCCTCGAGCATACCCCGCTGGAGGGCGAGCCCAATTCCGACCCCGCAACCCCCCCTGAGACTAACTACTATTTAAATGTATCTTCCAAACGTTTTATCGCCTGCAACGATTGGAAATACTATTTCACAAAACGATCCTCGTATATACCTGAAGCGGCGACTAAACAAGCACACTCCCACCTATATGTTGTTTCTCTATTCATGAGCGTGAATTACAGAGCGTTTCGGGGATTATATCATTTGCCTGGCCAAACTCCCTGAAAGGTAAGCGGCAACAGGAGGCAGTTTTGCGTGAATCCGGAGGTCGGAAGAACCATCTGAAAATCTTTTTATATCAGCAGGCATCGGGGGTGCGGCACCTCTTTTCTCCCGGTATCGAGCTCCCGGGCATCCTGGAGGGGATCTCTTTATATAACGATCGGCAAATGTACAAACGTTGAGGCGGTTACCCCGATCCCTCAAACTGTTAGCCGTATTTACCAGAAAATAGAGGGATTGAGGAGGGATGTAGCACCACCGACCGGAGCGAAGCCACCCTCACACGCCCGGGCGCTGCCGGCCTCTCAGGAAACAGATCCGCAAGTCCTCCCCATACGCCAGACCCGAGAGGGCCGCCCGCCCTACAACCCCTCCTCTTCCTCCTCCACCAGGTTCTTTGGCTTCTTCCGGGCCTCCTTCTCGATATCGATATCAGGAACCCTCGCCGCCTCCTCCGCAGCCTGGAGATCCTCCCTGCTCGGTATATCCCCGAGGATATCCTCAGAAGGCAGATCTACACCCTCGGGAACCTCCGGCGCCTCGACCGTGGCCCCGAGGTACTCGGCGGCCTGTTTGACGATGGTCGAGAGCTCGAACGGGAATATGATCTTTGTCGCCTGCCCCTCCGCCATCTGCTTCAGGGCTTCGAGCGAGAGCACCGTGATCGCGCGGCGGTCCAACGGACGGGCACCGACTGATATGATACGCAACCCCTGCGCCTCACCCTGGGCCTGCAGGATCCGGGATGTCCGCTCCCCCTCGGCGCGGAGGATCTTGCTCTGCCGCTCCCCCTCGGCCTCAAGGATGATACTCTGCCGCATCCCCTCGGCCCTGAGGATCGCGGACCGCTTTTCGCCGTCCGCCCGGAGGATTGCAGCCCGTCGCTCCCGCTCCGCCGCTGTCTGCTCGGTCATCGCCTGCTTGACCGGCCCGACCGGATCGACCTCCTTGATCTCCACCCGCTCAACCTTCACGCCCCAGGCATCGGTCTCCCGGTCCAGGGTGTCGCGGAGACGGGCGTTGATGATATCCCGGTTGTAGAGAACCTCGTCGAGCTCCATGTCGCCGATGATCCCGCGCAGACTCGTCTGGGCGAGCGCCACCGTCGCCGCCCGGTAGTTCATCACCTCGAAGTATGCCTTCTCGGGGTCGATCACCCGGACGTAGACGATCGCATCCACGTTCGTCGGGGAGTTGTCCTTCGTGATCACCTCCTGTCGCGGGACATCCATCACATCGGTCCGCAGATCGAGTTTCATGACCCTTGTTATCAGCGGGATCACCCACCGGAACCCAGGGTTCATCCTCCCGATGTACTGCCCCAGGCGGATCTGGAGCCCCTGTTCGTATGGCTGCACGATCACAACGCCGCTTGCGAATATGATGACGATGACGAGAACCAGAAAGATCGTAATCAGTCCGGTCCACGGGATAGAGCTTAAAACCATCTCACTCGATCTCCTTCACAACAATATGCACCCCTTCGGAATGAGTCACAATAACCCTTTTCCCGGCGGGGATGCTGCCTGACTCGGTCCGCGCGCTCCACTCCATGCTCCCGATCTGCACCTTCCCCGATATCGTGCCGGCTGTAACCTCCCTCGTCACCACGCCTTCAAGCCCGAGGAGCGAGTCCCGGGAGAGGGTCGTGGGAGGCTTCTTTCCAGGTGTAAGGCGCCCATAGGCCCAGACCGTGATCGAGGCGGCAACCAGGGCCGCTACAACCCCGGCGAGGAGACCCCAGGTTGAGCTGAGGATGTCGACGCCGAGGAGGAGGAGAACCCCGAGGATAACCAAGACTGTGGCAGGGACGGCGATGAAGAACCCGGGCTGGTAAGCCTCGATCAGGAGTAGCAACGCCCCGAGCATGATCAACACCCAGCCGAGAGCGATCCCCTCTACAAGCATAGAGAGAGATAGGTCCGGCAGAATAAAAGGGTATGGAGAGAGTTCCCCCTCAGGTGCGGGCGAAGATCACCGGTGCGCCGTACGATACCCAGGCGGCAGCGGTGGCGGCCCTGAGGTACTGGAAGGTATAGGCCGGAAGACCCGGTTCCACCGGGATGATGAGGCCCGGCACGAACCAGATCGCCCATGCCGTAGCGAGGCCGAATATAAAGCAGAGCAGGCGTTCTGACCCCGTCCCCATGGCACAGGTGCTCATCTGCCGGGGCCACGCCACCGCAGCTCCCGCTGCAAACCCGAAGAAGAACCCGGCCGCCGTCATGGCATCCCCGAGGCCGAGCGGGTCGATGGGCCGGCCCCCCTGCCGGATCGCCGCCTCAGCCCAGGCAGCGGGGACCTGCCAATCCCCGATCACCGCAAGCGCGGCAAACGACGCGAAAACCAGGACAATGGAGCCGGCAAACGCGAGCAAAATCTGCCGGGAGAGGGGGAGAGTGGTGACGCGGCGACCCACCGCCCCCTCAAGGGCGAGAAACCCGATGAGGATGAGGAGGCCAAACCCGAACCCCGCGATGACATCTGACAGAAAATGAGCGCCGAGGAAGATGCGCGATGCACCGACAGAGACGACCAGAAAAGCCACGAGGAGGGTAAACCCCCTGCGCCGGATACCGGCAGCGAGGAGCCCCCAGAACGTCACCGCTCCCAGGGAGTGGCCGGAAGGGAAGGCAAACGAGGAATGACTCGCAAGCGCCCGAACGTCGGGGATGACCCAGTAAGGACGGGGGAGGTGAAAGAAGATCTTCAGGGCCGAGGCGAGCCCGCCTGATATACCCATGAGGAGGGCGAGGCGGATGGCGAGACGGGGGTTTTTACACCAGTAGAGAAACGCGATCGCGAGGATGAAGAACTCCGGTTGCCCGAGAAGGGAGAAGAGGGTCATCGGGATTGCAAGCCACGGCGCCTGTGCCTGGAGCGCCGCGATATCGATCATGAAATCCCGGAGAGATCGAGGTGTGCCAGCAGCTGGGGCACCGCCGCGGCGGTCCCGTTGATGATGAACTGGATGGCAATCGCAAGGACGATGATCGCCATCAGTTTCGGGACGACCCTGAGCCCCCCTTCCCCTATGAGGGCGAATATCCTCGGCCCGTAGAGCATCCCGACGTAGGAGATGGCAAGACCCACGATGATCCCGAGGAAGACCGCGATGATGCTCCAGATACCCTCCGGGCCTGAAGCGAGAAGGATCACCGTCGTGATCGTCCCCGGTCCGCACGAGAGCGGGAAGGCCAGCGGGACGATGGCGATGTTCTCGAGGTCCGCGCCCGAGTACGCCTCACCCCTCGACGAGAGCATGCTGGTCGCCACACTGACCAGGAGGATGCCACCGGCTATCTGGAATGCCGGGATGGTGATATTGAAGATCGAGAAGATCAACTGCCCCGTGAGAGCAAAGAAGGCGAGAACGATGAACGCTATCTTTATGGAGGTCTGGATGACCTTCATGCGCTCATTTCTGCCCATCCCATCGGTGAGCGCCGTGTAGACAGCGATCGTGGATGCCGGGTTCATAACCGCGGTGATCGACGCGACCGCGACAAGGCTGAACCCCAGAAACCCGATAATCTCAGTGATCAGGTCCATACTCTATCACCACCCCATGATCATGGAGATACATACTTCCCGGTCCCATAGGTATTTTACGGTCGCCTGGCCGCCCCTATCTCAGGAGCATGGACCGCCGGGAACGCATCCAGAAGTCCACGCGCAAGCTCGGCCCCGAGCGACGGCCTGACTGATTCAAGCCAGAGGAAGAACCCGGCCATGTGAGGTGTCCGCCGGCTCTCGAACTTGAACCCGCCTGACCGGTTGTTCGGCACCATCTTGAGGTATTCCCGCTTGTTCCGCCGCCGGAGGTAGATGACCGGTTTGTACTCAGGGAGGTTCACGGCTAAGACGACCTTCGAGAACTCTTTCTGGATCGCATCGGGGTCGTAGACTTTTCCCTTGATGCGGATAGGATACCGATCGTCGAGCATCCGTATGGCAGAGGGGTAGAGTCCTCCGAAGAGGACTTTTTTTACGATCGGCGGGATCTCGTCGGGCGCGCCCAGTTCCCGGATACCCTCCTCAGAGGTGACCGCATTGATGATACTCTGCATCCGCTCATCGTGGAGCGCTTTGTAGTCGAACGGTCGCCGGGGAGTGATATCCGATATCATCACCAGTTTCTCGTGCTTGATCTTTCGGGGGGGGCTCCGTTTCAGGTCGCGGGGGCGTATCAGGGTCTTTAAGTCCTCACAGGAGGCGGTGGTGAGGAGGATGTTGTCGGGCTCCTTGAGGAGCCGGCGGACGACCGCGGTCCGGGATATGTCGACGGAGGATATGAGGAGGAACGGCACGGTCGGCTGCCCGTAGAGGTAACCGAGGAGCTGTTTTTTGTAGTGGATCTCCTCCTCAAACTCCTTTAAGTCGGCAGGGGACGTGATGATCTCGCCAAACGTCAGCGTGCCCGTATGGTCGACAAGCATCAGGTCAACTTCAGCGAGATCCTGACCGTTTCCCCGGACTTTGATATCCCCGATGTTAGAGTAGAAGAGGCCGTTCTGCCCGAGTTGTGCGCGCCTGACCCGGGAGGGGCCATCGGCCCCCCGCGCCACGA
>JAAZID010000257.1 GCA_012510295.1 Methanomicrobiales archaeon
AACCTGTTGTGGATGTGGAGCAGTGCATGACATGCCACTCTGGAAACGGGTAATGGTATGTGAATGTGGAGTTGTCCTTGATCGCGATCGGAATAGCGCGGTCAATATCATGGTTCGATTCCTATCACAGAATGCCTTGTGGACGGGCTATCGGCAATTTGCTGGTAATCTACGAAAAACAGGTCTGGGACTTCCTGAAGTCCCGGTACACTCGTAGGAAGCCCCGCCCGCGAGCGCGGGGTAGTTCACGGCTTGTTGAGACAGAAAGCCAGGATGCTGATACATTCAAGAGGTTCAGGGGGGTCGACCTCCACACCTGGGACAGGGTCTCAATAAGTATGGGAGAGGATTTCGCCCACCTCACGATACCCGGAAATGGTTGCGTGAACGCTGCGCCGCGCATCGCAACGCTCCAGGGGGAGGATAACGCAGGGAGGACAACCATAAGCTTCGATGGGGTCGAACTCTTTGCGTGAGCACCCCAATAATCGTATGTTGTTATGGCGAAATGCCATCCAGCTCTTCCACATCTACCCGAAGTTATCTTTCATAGGCCCTTTTGCGGAAGCTGGCATCCAGGATTACGTAATTGAGGTGAACCTCTCCTATAACTGGAGAAAAAAGGACGATCCAGATGCAGGAAAGATGTTTGATCCTGATATCTGCGCCAGTGGCGAATCAGGCTGGCTCATCCTGGAATTAACGACAAATACCCGGTCAAAGGCAGGGAAGCTGGAAAAATACCAGCATCTGGACTGTAACAGCCTCTCTATCTATGACATCCCTTCTGCTCAGGGACCGCCTGACGTCCTGAGCGGCAGACTTGAATATGTCGATGACGGGGGGTTCTGTCAACTGGTGCTTCTGGATCAGTTTAGGGTCAACAAAGCAGATCAAATTCAGAATGCACGTCTGAGAGAGTCACTCATCGCGGCCGACGGGATACCTCTCTCAAAGCTCCCGGAACTTCCCATTGCCTTTGTGCCCGAGTCGATCTACGATATGAATGGGGTGCGGATAGGCTTGATAGATCTGGTGTTGCAGATATTCGCTCCAAACAGCACGGGGAAGACTGCAGCTGAGATGGCAGATGCGGGTCTTGAGCGGTTGGCGCGAAAGGTTGATCCACGGAAGAGGAATATCCTGATAAACAAGATCGAGTCGGAGATGGGCGTTTTAGCTGGTGATTACCTGGGCGATTACCTTGAACGCACAGAAGACGGGAGGTACGCCCCAAAGGAGAAATACGTTAACACTCCCAACCAGAGAGGTGCAATCTGGTCAAGGGTGCGCGCATGGGCCTTTTCAGAGCAGATGGATCTGGATTATCCCTTTAATTCTAAGGATTGCTCGAAAGATGCTGGCGCGCCTCAATAGTACGTTATACACTCTCACCATTGCTCCGCTCATACCCGGCGAGCAGTCGTAATTTCTTTTTTCTTTTGCCAACCTCGCCCTCTTCCCACCCTGTTGGCCGGTAGCGCCCCTCTATCGCTTCAATCGATCCTCTTAAATATCGTTATCACCGATAATCTTGTTAACGATATTTTCGGTGACATCATGATCACGCTTACACCTGATGAAGTAAAGGCCCGGTTCGGGTCGCTGTTCTCGATGAAGTTCCTCGTCATGGTCGACCAGAAGTCCGGACTTGCTGAGATCCGGGAGCATTGCCGGGCCCGGGGGACCATCGAGTGGGATGCGGCAAACCGGGTGCGGGCCGGCGGGGCTATCCAATCCTGCCACGTCGAGGGCACGACGATGACGATGCTCGCCCGGCTGGGTGCATCCCCGGCGAGGTTTGGGGCGGCCGATAGGGAGATCGGCGGGCAGGCCCTTGAGGGCGTCGAGGTCAACGGCGATGAGGTGGTGACGACCTGGTCCGGTATCGCCGGGGCGGGTGTGGGCGTCGCCGCCTGCCTGCCCCAGGCACCGGGTGTGATCCGGGCGGAGTACCCCTCCGAGGAAGATCTCCGGATCGGCGGCGCCCGGGTCTGCCGGGTGCGGATCGTATCCCCCCTCTACGAGAAGGTGACGATCGGGATCGACGATACCGATACCCGCGAGGAGGGCGCCACATGGGTGCTCGCCCTCAAGTGCGCAGAGGCCTGCACCATCGAGGGGGCGGAGTACCTGGATATGCGCCTCATCCAGCTCAACCCGGCCGTGCCGAAGAAGACGACCAACTGTGTCGGGTCCGCCCTGAACTTCGCTGTCCGCCCGGGGAAGGTGGATGAACTCCTCGGGTACGTACGCGACTTTGTTGAAACGAACGCGGTCAGCGATGATGCCGGCATCGCCGTCTACCGGGGGATCGAGTTTGCAGAGGAATCGCCCTATGCAAAGCGGGTCAAGACCGAGATCCTGACGATCGATGAGGCGGAGGCGGAGGCTGCACGGATGGGCGTTCAGTTCATCGACACAAACGCCCGAAAGGGTCGGATAGGAGCGCTCGGAGCCGTTCTCTGGGGGAACAAGGGTGCCGAAGCGGCAGGTCTCTATGGAGAAACTCTCTGAGCCCTACACGATACGGTATCCCCAGATCGTGGCGGTGGCTGACGAGAACGGTGAGCGTGTAGAACTCATCGAGTTCTTCAAC
>JAAZID010000258.1 GCA_012510295.1 Methanomicrobiales archaeon
CAGGGAGCCGTTTGACCGTGAACCCGGCTGGGCGGTGGCCGGCGTGAACTATGATCTCGATGCACTTCTCAGCCGGGCGGAGCGTGTGATGTGGATGAGTGGTGGTGAATGAATGGTGAATGAATTGGCAGCGAATGGGAGATATGGCAGATATATGGGCGATTGGGGAGAGGCATGGTGAATGAATGGTGAATGAATGAACAGCAGGTGAACGATAGATGGAAGGTACGATAAGCAAAGAGAATCAGACAGCGTTCTACATTGAGCAGCCGGGGGTGAACTGGTGATGCACACGGATGAGCTCTCCTCCCTCCTCACCCGCTTTGAAGGGCGGCGGATCGACTTCAAAGAAGCGGTGAGCACGAGCCTTTACCGGCTCTTATCTGCATTCGCCAACACCGCCGGCGGTGTCGCCGTTGTCGGTATCCGGGACCGCGATCACGCTGTCGTCGGGCTTGATCTCGGGAATAATGCCATCAAGAAGCTCACGGACAGCATAGCCACCAGGCTTGGTATCCACCCTATCATCGAGATCCATGAGATCGGGGGGAGATCCATCGTCACCATTGCCGTCGAGCAAAGCCGCGTTCCTGTCGCTTCTGACGGGCGGTACTATACCCGCGTCGGGGATACAACCCGCGAGATGCTCCCCGATGAACTCAGGGAGTATTTCCAGCGGAGTATCGAGTGGGACAACGTCACCGGGCCGTACTCATTTGATGAGATCGATGAGGAGACGGTGAAGCGCTTCCTTACGCGGGCAAATGCAGCCGGCCGGCTCGTTTCTGTTGACCCGGCTGAGTCAATCGAGACCATCCTCTCCCGCCTTGGACTTGCCCGGAACGGTGAAATCAGTAACGGTGCTATAGCGCTCTTCGGCAAAGATCCTCAGTACTACTTCCCAAACTCTATCCTCCGGATCGGGCGATTCAAGCGGGCAGATATTATCATCGGTGACCACGAGGTTCGAGGAAACCTCTTCCAGCAATTTGAGGAAGGAGAACGGATCATAAAGCAATATCTCGGTGTAAGGTATGATATATCGGAGGAGGCGATGCGGGAGTCCTTCCAGAGGAGGGAGGTCTGGGACTATCCGCTTCCGACGATCCGGGAGGCGCTTCTCAACGCCCTTATTCACCGCGACTACTTCAACAACACGATCCAGACACAGGTCAGGATCTTCGATGACCACATCCTCTTCCGCAATCCGGGGCATCTCCCTGAAGGTATCACCGTTGAGATGATCGTAAAGGAGCATTACACCTATCATCGCAATCCAAAGATCGCCGATATCTTCTACCGTGCCGGGCTTATCGAACGCTATGGATCAGGAATTGAGCGGATCTTTGCGGATCTTCGCGAAGCTGGCATGCCGGCGCCCTCGCTCTCCAGCACCCCGCTCGGGTTCACCCTGACGATGCGGATGGATGCACTGAGTGAGAATTCTCTTCAGAAGATGGGATTGAATGAACGGCAGATCCTTGCGATGGAGCGGATCAAGGCCGAGGGGAGCATCACGCGCAGCGCCTACCAATCACTCACCGGCATCTCGGCAACGACGGCGTCCAGGGATCTCAAGGCCCTGGTTGACCTTGGTGTCCTTGAGCAGGTGGGTTCGTCGAAGAGGAAGACACGATATGTCTTGCGAGGAAAATTACCATAATCTGTGAATATTTCCAGATTGTCCCAGTGAAATAGAGAGATCCGGGCCGAAAACCGGGTAAACACCCTTACCGAGTGTGGCTGGATGAGCGATGGATGAACGATGGATGAACGATGGAACGGTTGAAAACATGGTGAGGATAGGAACGGTGAACGCGGGGCCGGGGGCAGAGCATGACCGTCCCGGTGAAGAGGCCGAAGAAACTGATCGAGGTGGCGCTGCCGCTTGATGAGATCAACGCAGCTTCGAAGCGGGAGAAGTCGATCCGTCACGGCCACCCCTCGACCCTCCACCTCTGGTGGGCACGCCGGCCTCTTGCGGCGGCGAGGGCTGTTTTGTTTGCACAGCTCGTCAACGACCCCGGCTACGAGCGAGAACTCGGGCGGGGTGTGAATAAGGAGAAGGCCGAGGCTGAGCGAAAACGACTTTTCGGGATCATAAAGGATCTCGTCCTCTGGGAGAACACCACAAACGAAGAAGTTCTCGCGGTGGCACGGGAGGAGATCTGGAAGAGCTGGCGAGAGACCTGTGCCCTGAATAAGAACCACCCGCAGGC
>JAAZID010000259.1 GCA_012510295.1 Methanomicrobiales archaeon
AACCTGGATACGAAGACCGGGACCGCTATCATGGACCTCATCGCCCGGATGAACCGGGAAGAGGGAAAGACCGTCATCGTCGTCACCCATGACCCCCGCATGACCGAATACGCCGACCGGACGATCCACCTCATGGACGGGAGACTGGTAGCATGACGTTCCTCGACCTCGCCCGGCGGAACATCAGCCGCCACTGGCTCCGGTCAACCCTCGCGGTCATCGGTATCGTCATAGGCGTCATCGCCAT
Source organism: Methanomicrobiales archaeon (assembly GCA_012510295.1). Classification (GTDB taxonomy): domain Archaea; phylum Halobacteriota; class Methanomicrobia; order Methanomicrobiales; family Methanoculleaceae; genus Methanoculleus. Next base: position 248 of record JAAZID010000259.1, read on the forward strand.
CGCATCGATGGGAATCCTCGGAAACAGCATCGGCCTCATGTTTGACGATATGGTATCCGACGTCGGCGATACCATCGTCGTCTACCCGGCGACGGGTTCAGGCACCACGGCGTTCACCGAGCGACAGATCACCGATATCACCCGGGCGGCCGGCTCAAACCGCGTCATACCGGTCGCAAGCACGTTTGACTCGATAACCGTGGGCGAGACGAAGAGCGGTGCCATGATATACGCGATGCCTGCCGCGGATATACAGTTCCTGCTCGACAAGGAGGCCGGAACCTACCCGAGGGATACCGGCGCCGGGTGCATGATCGGGAGCAGACTCGCCGCGAACAGTAAAGAGACCGGCCTCAAGCTCGGCGCCCGGGTCAGGATCGGGGATGAGACCCTGCGGGTGACCGGCGTGCTTGCGGAGCGGGGTATGGGGTTTGATATCAACCCCGACTACGCTATCGTCGTGCCCTACCGGTGGTACTCAAACCACTACGACAGGGACGAATACGACCTGGTCATCGTGAAGGTCAGGGACGTCAAGGATATCGACTCGGTCAGGGAGGCGATCGAGGAGAGGATGAACCGGCGGGAGGAGGTCGTCAACGTCATGGATACAAAGGCGATACTCGAGAGTGTCTTTGCGGCGGCAGACTCGATAACGGTCTTCCTGATGGGAATCGGCGCTATATCGCTCATCGTCGCCGGGGTATCTATACTGAACGTCATGATGATGTCGGTCACCGAGCGGATCAAGGAGATCGGTGTCCTGCGGAGCATCGGCACCCGCAGAAACGAGGTGATGCGGATGTTCATATACGAGGCCCTTATCCTCGGGGTCGTGGGGGCCGTCATCGGCGGGGTGCTGAGTTTCGGGACCGGCTACCTGATGACGGCGGTCCTCGTCGGGAGCCCGGACTACCTCTATAACGTAAAAAGCCTCCTCTACATCGTCTTCGGGATGGCGTTTGGTATCATAACGAGCGTGGCCTCCGGTATCTACCCGGCCTGGAAGGCGGCGCACCTAAACCCGATCCAGGCGCTCCGTCACGAGTGATTTTACCCTCGCATCCTCTCTTTTTCCCGCTCGATATCGTCGCGAAGGCCTCTGATGATCTCCCCGGCACCACGAGGTGCTCCCGGGAGGAGCGCGATGTACTCGCACCCATCTTCGAAGAATACCAGGGCGACCGGCGCCAGGCTGACCGCGGCGCCTCCTCCCCGGCAGACCGTAAACGTCCTGACGACCGGGATGATGCAACGCTTCCCGATCCGACGCCCGCCACCGATGACGAGATCCGTCCCGTCAGGCACCCGGAGCACCTCGCCCTGATACCTGCCGGAGCCGTTGCCTGACCGGTTTTTTCAGGAGAGCCTGCACGACCGCTATGATGATCAGGAGCGGCCGGCGGACCTGCATCCGGAGCGTGAAGGACCCCTCAAAGACCCTCCGGTCAAAGACCGGCGTCACGATAAAATCGATCGCCTCCGCCGGCCAGAGTGCGTAGCGGAGGGCAGTGCAGTAGCCGTATATCATGCCGGTGTCGGCCGGGTTATCGAGGCCGAGGGTGACGTCCCCCCGGAGCATCTCAAGGTAGAGCGACCGGAGGGCGGTAGCGATGATCTTCTTCGCGTGTGGCCAGAGGTCGACGGCGGCGTTGATGTACTCCCTCATCGGGAGAGATGGTTTTGTCTCTTTTTTCTCCTCTTCCTCGCGCGGAGGGCCGGCCACCTCCGCGAGGTCCCGGGTCATGACCGGGCGGCCGGCGATGAGAAACTCGAGCACCCCCTCCCCATCGACGGCCCTGGCCCGCGCCCCGAGGATACCCCAGGCTACGGTTGCCTTCGCTGAGACGCGCTCCCGCCTGCACTGGCCGACCGCATCAAGGGTCACCGGGATCAGGTAGAGAGCGAGCAGGAGAGCGAGTGCGAGAACGAGGATGATGATGAGGAGGGTTATGACCATAGAAAAATGGTTATGAGGGCCTTACTCCTCTTCCTCACCGGTGACCGGGATATCTTTTCCCGGTCTCTCCTGTGCCGCCCCACCCCTGTGCTGCGCCATCTTGTGCTGCATAATATCGCCACCTTTCTCGATGGCCTTAGAGATGTGCGGGCCGACAGTCTCACCGAGCGTCGTGATCACCTCAGCGACCTCGCTCTTCTTCTTGAGCGACACCACCTGGATGCCCTCGGGACCGGGCACACCTTTGGCGATGAGGACCAGGGCGACGGCTGCTATTCCGCCGGCACCGCCGGTGCCTGATCCGCCGCTCTGCTTGCCCTCTTTGTTCCCTCCCGTGCCTTCGCCACCACCGAACCCGAACCCGAACTCGGCTACCGGTATGATGATCCGGTCGCTGGTCTCAATCGGGTCACCGAGGATGGTGCTCGCACAGAGTGTTCTTGCAAGCTGATCAACGGTTATCTGGAGCATGGATTCACCAGTCATACTATTCACCACAGGTAATTCACTCTCAAGACTCATATATAATAGTTTGGGTCCTTCAGGGTTCTGGGGCAGATGGATACCTACTTACGCTCTCCAGATGACGTACAGAGCAGATGAAGGATGATATCGCTCTGGATTGGAACGAGGTCTGGAAGAGGCAGCTCGCCCTGAACCGGTCAACCCCGGGCTTCCGGGAGGGGACCCGCCTCTGGGGTGACCGGGCGGGGGCCCGGCGCTACGCCGCCAGGTCGACCGACCATTCCCGCCGGGTCGCCTGGATCCTGCAGAACCTCAACATCTCTCCGGGCGATAGGGTACTCGATATCGGGTCCGGCCCCGGGACACTCGCCCTGCCGCTCGCCAGGGCCGGCGCCCGGGTGACGGCGATCGACCCGGCGGAGGGGATGCTCGCTGAGCTCCGTGAGGCGGCTCTCCGCGAGGGGATCGATACGATAACTACCATCCACAGCCCCTGGGAGGAGATCGACCCGGCCCGCGACCTCGCGCCCCCCTACGACCGGGTGGTCGCCTCGTTCTCGCTCACCATACCCGATATACGCCCGGCGCTCGCTATTATGGATGCGGTCGCCGCAAAATCCGGTTCGGTGCATATCTACTGGTTCGCCGATGAACCGCCCTGGGAACAGCGCTACATCACGCTCTGGGAAGACCTGCACGGGGCACCCTACCACCCCCGGCCGAAGGCCGACTGCCTCTTCAACATCCTCTACAGCATGGGGATCTACGCAAATGTCCAGATGCATCCTATAGAGGAGAACGTCCTCTTTTTGACCGCGGAGGAGGCGGTCGACCACTTCGCCCCCCGGATGGGCGTGGAGACAGCGGAGCAACGGGAGATCCTCCGGGAGTATCTCCGCGAGCACCTCATCCCGCAGGACGGCGGGTTCGCCCTCCCCGGGCGGTCGACGTATGCCGCGATATGGTGGCAGAAGTAGAATTCAGGCAAAAAACCGCAGACCTGCGCAGATCGCGGCGACGATGAACAGGGCAACGACCGCCAGGAGAACAGGCAGGCTTCTGGGCCGGCCGATGAAGGACTTTAGCTCCCGCCGGTAGAGGACGGCGAACAGCCCGATGATCAGGACAAAAAAGATCCACTCGCTCGGCTGGGAGAGCTGCCGCAGGATCGCGTCCCAGAGGTAGTCATCAGGATACTCGCGCCCGGGGATCGGCCCGAGGAACGGCCAGTACCAGACGACCGGGTTGTACCACATCCCATCGAGAACCTGGTGGCTCGCCATACCCACGGCCACGGCGAGGAGACCGATCCGCTGGCGGTAGTGGTAGAGGAGGAGACCGGCGAGGACCACCAGGAAGAGGACGGTGAGGCCGTGGAAGTATATCCTGCCGTAGTTGAGCGTCCCGGCGAGGACGATATGCCCGAGCGGTTTGTCGATCAGGTCGGGGAGCACGGCGCCCAGCGCGGTGAGCGCGACGATGCGCCGATCCCCGACGAGAACCGCCAGCACAAGGCCGATGAGTATGCCGACCATGATGTGGGCGAAGAGGTACATCGAGAGACCAGTAGCAGGGCGGCCATATACGCTTTGCCCCGGGGGGGTCGGGTACGGGATCCGGCACCACACGAGTAAGGTAGTACTCTGGTGATGAATGATGTTGCATAATGTATATATGTGTACAAGAACCACCATAGAGGTATGCAGACGAAGATCCTCCTTGACGAGGGGGAGATGCCGAAGCGGTGGTATAACATCCAGGCAGATCTTCCAACACCCCTGGATCCACCCCTTCACCCGGCTACCGGGAACGTTATAACCCCTGACGACCTCCGGCACATATTCCCGATGGAACTGATCCGGCAGGAGATGAGCGCGGAGCGCTACATCGATATCCCCGATGAAGTCCGGGATATACTCACCCTCTGGAGGCCGAGCCCCCTCTACCGGGCACGGCGACTTGAGGCGGCCTTAAAGACCCCGGCAAAGATCTACTTCAAGTGGGAGGGCGTAAGCCCGCCGGGATCGCATAAACCCAACACCGCCATCCCCCAGGCCTACTACAACCGCGAGGCTGGGATCGAGCGGCTCGCGACCGAGACCGGGGCGGGGCAGTGGGGATCGTCGCTTGCGTTTGCAACGGGCCTCTTTGATATGGAGTGCACCGTCTACATGGTCAGGACCTCGTACGAGCAGAAGCCCTACCGGAAGAGCATGATGCAGGTCTACGGCGCCGAGTGCATACCGAGCCCCTCGCCGAGGACGAAATCGGGCCGGATGATGCTCGAACGCGACCCGGACACCCCGGGCTCCCTCGGTATCGCCATATCCGAGGCGGTCGAGGATGCGGCGAGCCACGATAACACGAACTACGCCCTCGGCTCGGTCTTAAACCACGTCTGCCTCCACCAGACGATCATCGGCCAGGAGGCAAAGCAGCAGCTCGCGGCCGTGGACGACTACCCTGACGTCATCATCGGATGCGTCGGCGGCGGTTCGAACTTCGCCGGTCTTTCGTTCCCGTTTGCGGGTGACAGGATAACTGGAAAGCGCCCTGATACCGATATCATCGCCGTGGAGCCGGCGGCCTGCCCGACCCTGACGAAGGGGCTCTATGCCTACGACTACGGCGATGTTGCGGGGCTGACCCCGATCATGAAGATGTTCACACTCGGCCACGACTTCGTCCCGCCGGCGATCCATGCGGGCGGCCTGCGCTACCACGGGGCATCCCCGCTCTTATCGAGACTCGCTCAGGACGGTGTCATCAGGTCGGTCTCCTGCTACCAGAACGAGGTCTTCGAGGCTGCCGTGAGATTCGCCCGGACCGAGGGGATCATCGTCGCGCCGGAGGCCGCCCACGCGGTGAAGGCCACGATCGACGTGGCTCTCCAGTGCCGGGAGACCGG
>JAAZID010000260.1 GCA_012510295.1 Methanomicrobiales archaeon
TATGATCAGGGCGACCGCGTTCACCGATACGAAAAAGATCGCGGTAAGTATGGTAAGTATGACAATACTTTCTGAAAGTATTGTGGTTGCTGTCTCTAAAAAATGCCTGATCTGAGCCGGAGCCGTCACAACATTATAGAGAACATCGCCGCGTTTGTTCTCCACGTAATATTGGTAATCATTGCTGATGAGTTTATCAAAAATTGTCCGTTTTGTCTGAGTTATCACTTTCTTGGTAAGGTATAACGAGAGATACCTGTACACCAGTGAGACGAAGAACGTCAGGAACACGATCAGGATAAACAGGAGAGAAAATATCACGATCGGCGGTAGGGCTATAGAATTCTGTATGAAAGTGTAGAGCGGTTCAAATATTGTGATCTCTGAGCCCTGGAAGTTTATTGTAGCGTTAATAATAGGATAGAGAAGAACGATCTGGATGGTCTCCATAAATCCCTGAAAAATACTTAAAACGAACAGAACGAAGAGATATCGCTTATAGCCATCACTGTAGAAGCGCAAGAGCTTGATGATCTGCTGGAGATCGTCGAGCTTGCCCGCTATCCAGCCGTGAACGGAGGATGTTGCCTGGACCGTCTCAACACGAATGGATGTTTTTACGCTTATATGATCACCAGAGTCGGACTCGATTACTGTTGGTAAAAAGTGCCTGTGTAGTTTTGCGCGAGCTTTAATCGTAGCGGGCTTCCAGGCCCTATGTACCCCCTACAGAGAGCAGCCATCCTGTCCGCTACATCGGTGTACACAAGGCACCCGATGCAGGTGCCCCCGGAAAGGCAGATCGCCCTGTCAACCCCGGCAGGGATCTCGACTTTCTGCCCGGCGCTGTCGATGGTGGTCCATCCTGATGCTGAATCAGTGCTGTTGTTAGAACTGGCATCCTCTATGCGACCGGCGGTTGTTGTACGTATGATGGCCACCGCGGTGACCATGAGTCGAAGAGCACTGATCCGCATGTTGGACATACCTTATCACTACGCACGACCTTAAAAATATGATCTTTCTTAAATGAGTTATGATCATTTAGAGAAAATACTTTTAGTTGTAGCATGCCATGAGGCACAGGCGGCATGATCTGGAATTGAAAGCCAGAATCTGGATCGCGACGATTCAGGTGCAGTCCGCCGGCGACCATAGTACCTCCCGGGTTGGAGGGGGAAATGGGGGTGGTCAGAAGTCTTACCGCGGAAAGTCGGTTGCTCACACCGGCGGCAGATTATTGCAGAATTTGGTGATTTCTACCACAACTGGCGTGGCGTGTTGCAGAGCTCACGGTTCAAACAGGTCGCAGAGTTTCGACTGTTACCGGCTGGCTTCTCGCGAGATAAACCCTGTCTCTGTGCCCCGGCGATCTCCGGTATACCGCCGCACGAGAAAACTTCTCCCCGAAACGATACCCGGGCGTGATAAACCGGCCAGCGATGCGCCATCATCCGCTCAGGCCGTCGCCCTCCGAAAGACCATAACGCTCACGAGGAGCACCAGGGCCGCACCGATGAGGAGCCCGATGAGGGTGGTCGCCGGGAATATCCCTGCCTGGAGATCCCGGATAGCATCGATCGCGTAGGATACCGGGTTTAGCCGCGCAAGCATCGCAAGCCAGTCCGGCATCTGGTCATAGGGCATCAGGGCGCTGCTCGTGAAGAAGAGCGGCATCGATATCATGGCGTTGATCGCCGCGTAAGAGTCATGGTCCTCAATCTTGAGGGCGATCGTCGCCATAACCGAGGAGAGGAGTATGCCGAAGATAAAGAGGACAACGTAGATCGAGGCGATGAGGACGGGATTGAGGAAATTCGCTCCGAGCAGGATGGCGATTGCCAGGATAACCGTCGTCTGGATCAGGCCCCGGAGGGTGATGAAGAGGATCTTTCCAAAGAGGATGCTCTCCCGTGGTGCGGGCAGCGCGAGGAACTTCTGGAGGTAGCCGAGGACTTTATCGAACATCAGGAGCGATCCGCCCTGGAGGGATGCGCCGAGCATCGTCAGGACCAGGATGCCGGGGGCGATGAAGTCGAGGTAGTTATCCGTGAACCGGATCGGAAGAGCGAGGCCGACGAATATGAGCCATGCCGCCGGCAGGATCAGCGTTGACAGGACATTGACCCGCCCCCGGAGCCAGCGGCGGAAGTCCCGTTCCATGTAGTACAGCATCCGCTTCATCATCGCCTCCGGAGCATCCGTCGGAATCTCTGGTCGTCAAACACCTCCGTCTCATCTGACTCCCCGACAAGGGCGAGGAATACGTCGTCGAGGGTCGGCTGCCGGACCGAGACTGCCCTGACCGCAAGCCCGGCATTCGTGAACGCCCGGGAGAGGACAGGCCCCATCTCATCACCCCTGTCCGCTTCAAACCGAAACTCGCCATCGGTCCTGCCGAGGAAGGTGATCCCCTCCGGGAGCCCGCCCGGGAGGGGTCCATCAGCCCGGATCGATATGATATCCCGGCAGACCGATGCCTTCAGCGCATCAGGGGAATCTGTCGCCACCACCCGGCCGTGGTCGATGATCCCGATCCGGTCGCAGGCGTGGTCCGCCTCATCCATGTAGTGCGTCGTGA
>JAAZID010000261.1 GCA_012510295.1 Methanomicrobiales archaeon
GGGTGATCTCTCGCCGGGCGAGGAGGAAGTCGCCGAGCGCATCGATGATAGCCTCGTTTGCGTCGCGGACGTACATACCGGCAAATTCTCCGGCATCCGGGGTGAAATGCCCGCCGGCATCGACCGGGCAGAAGACCTCGAGCCCCTCCCGGATCCCGACCAGGTAGTCGTCCCATCCGTGCCCGGGAGCGATATGGACGAGACCGGTGTTATCGAGCTCGACGTAGTCGGCATCCACGACCCGGTGCCGGATATCAGACTGGTGCGGCACCGGCCCGGCGAGCGGCGATGTGTACTCCACACCGACGAGGTCGCTCCCGGAGGCGCGCCCCTCGACCGTGTAGTCCTGGTAGCGCCCCATCTTCAGGACGGGCTCGACGAGTTCGTCGGCGATCCAGAGGATCTCCTCGCGATCGTCCTTCCTCGCCCGCACACGGGCGTAGGTGAAGGTGGGGTTGACCGCCACCGCCACGTTTGCAGGGAGGGTCCAGGGTGTCGTCGTCCAGATCACCAGGTACTCGTTCTCGCGCCCGGTGATGGGGAACTTGACGAATATGGATGGGTCAGTCTCATCCCAATATTCCACCTCGGAGTCGGCTATGGCGGTCTCGCACCGGGGGCACCAGTTCACGACCCGGTGACCGCGCTCGAGGAGTCCGCGCTCATCCGCCCGCTGGATCGCCCACCACGCAGACTCGATATAATCTTCTTTGATGGTCTGGTAGGGGTTATCGAAGTCAAGCCATATGCCGAGCTGCCGGAACTGGTCGCTCATGATATCCATATGCGTCACCGCAAACTCCCGGCACTGCTCGATGAACCGGGCGATGCCGTACTCCTCGATATCTTTCTTCGAGGCGAACCCGAGCTTGTGCTCCACCTGCACCTCGATGGGGAGGCCGTGCATATCGTAGCCCGCCCGTTCGATGACGTCTGCGCCCCGCATCCGGTGATACCGGAGGATGGCATCTTTTATGATCTTGTTCCAGGCAGTGCCGAGGTGGATGTGACCGGTGGTATACGGTGGTCCGTCGACAAAGAAGAACGCTCTCCCACCCTCCCGCAGGGCCTTCGCACGCTCGTAGATATTTCCCTCATTCCAGTAGTCCTGGACTCTGGATTCGATATTGCGCGGGTTATAGCTGCTGGTGACTTCTTTCACCTCATATCCCTCATGTCCATACTCTGGTGTACCGTATGTCCTCGTGGAACAAATCATTTTGGAGTGGGCCTGCATGGGACCGGGAGGAGCAGGCACCCTTTATCCCGGAGGACACCCGAATCTTTGCCATGCAGATCGCAGTCATCGGGAGGGGGGACTGCTCGGAAGATGAGGGGAGGATGGCCGGGGCCGTCGGCCGCCTCATCGCCGGGAAGGGCGGAATCGTCTGCTGCGGCGGCCGCGGTGGGGTTATGGAGGCCGTCTGCCGGGGCGCGAAGGAAGCAGGTGGCAGAACCGTCGGCATCCTCCCCGATACCGGGGACGGGAACGCCTACATCGATGTGGTCATCCGCACCGGCATGGGCCACGCGAGAAACGTCATCCTCATCCTCTCCGCGGATGCGGTCATCGCCGTCGGCGGGGGGTATGGCACGCTCTCAGAGATAGCTGTCGCGCTCAAGACGGGAAAGCCTGTTTTCGGGCTCTCCACCTGGAATATAGAGGGAGTGGCGGATTGCGCCACGCCCGAGGAGGCGGTCAGTCGCGCAGTCCGCGCAGGACGCCGGTCTCGTCAGTCTCGTAGCCACCGAGATCCCGGAGAACCTCTTTGAACGCATCCGACGAGACGGTCTCGACCAGGGCGGCGATCCTCGGATCGTCGAGCATGGCGCGGTGCATAACGAGTTCGTAGCGTTCTGTTGCCACCGGGACGAACCGGAGGCCGAGCGCCTTTGCGGCGCTGTAGACCCCCATCCCCGCATCCGCCTCACCGTTCCGGACCGCGAGGGAGACCGCGAGGTGCGTCGTCACCTCACGCCCGTAGCCAGGTATGGATGCCGGACTGATCCCGCGTTCCGCAAGGGTATGATCGAGGAGGATCCGGGTCCCCGACCCCTTCTGCCGGTTGATGAACGTCCGGCCGGCGAGATCGTCAAACCCGAGTCCATCGCGGGATATAACCCCCTGTTGCCGCTCCGCAACGCAGAGGAGGGCAAGGTCGGCACCGGGCATGTAGCGCTCCAGGTAGTAGGTGTTGTAGGTGCCGTCGGGGGCGAGGAGGTGCATCGGGGCCGCGTGGCACTCCTCTTTCTTCAGCGCGATCACCCCCCCCATGCTCCCGAGGTGGGTGGAGTGGATATCGACACCGCGCGGCCGGGCGAGATCGGCCAGGTGGTCGAGGGCAGGGTCGTGGCTGCCGGTGATGAGCACCGCCTCCTCCGCCTCTGCGCGCGGGACCGTGAGCCGGACAGCCACCGTCTCCCCGGCCGCCACACCTTCCTTGTTTGCCGGGATCTGCACATACCCGTTCGCCCGCACCGCGCTCATCTGGACGCCTGCGCCCCGTGACTGCGGCGCCGCGACCCACCGGTCCCCGATCCTCCCGGTCGAGAGGAGGACGAACTCATCGGTCCCGATATCGGACTCAAGGCTTGTGGTCAGCCGGGCGGCTATGTGCTCGGGTTCCCGGACGGGAAGGCCGTAGCGGGTGATGAACGGGAGCACGATCTCCCGGAGGACGGTCGCGGCCGCAAGCGGATATCCGGGAAGACCGATCACCAGCTTTCCGTCGATCCTGCCGATGATCACCGGTTTCCCGGGTTTAATGGCGACGCCATGCGCCAGCACCTCGCCGAGGTCGGCTATGATGTCAGCGGTGTAGTCCCGGGTCCCGGCCGACGACCCCGCCGAGACGAGCAGGATGTCGTTTTCGACGACACCACAGCGGACAGCAGCACGGATCAGGTCGTAGTCGTCGGGGACGATCCCGTAGCGGTACGCCTCTGCACCTGCCTCCTCAAGGGCGGCCGCGGCCATGAGGGTGTTGCTCTCCACAACCCGCCCGGGCGGCGGCACCACACCCGCCGGCACCAGCTCGCTCCCGGTGGGAAGGAGACCTACCCTGACACTCCTGACCGCAAGGTCGGTGACACCGTAGGTCGCAAGCGCCCCCAGATCCTGGGAGCGGATCCGGTGGCAGGACGGGAGGATCATCTCCGACTCCCCGATATCCTCGCCGATCGGCCGGATATGTTGCCATGCGCTGACCGGTCTCCGGATGGTGTAGGTCTCGCCGTCGACCCAGACGTCCTCGATCATGATCACCGCATCGTATTCAGGCGGGACGATGTTCCCCGTGTTGACCCTCGCCGCGTCCGGGAGGGTTACCGGGTTCTGCTCGCTCGCCCCGACGGTATCGGCGCTCCTGACAGCTATCCCATCCATTGCAGATATGTGGATGGCGGGGACCGAGAACCGGGCGAATATGGGTGCCGAGGTGATCTTCCCGACCGCCGCGGTGGTCACCGGGATCTGCACAGTCCCGGGGATTGTTTGAAACGAGTCTTCCATGAGCGCCAGCGCCTCAGCAAGTGCTATGACCGAGAGGTATCGCTTCACCACAGTATCACCTCTACATCCTCGCCGGCCTCGAACCCCTCGCTCGACGCCGGGATCCGCACAAGCCCCTCACTCTGCACCAGGGTGTTTAAGAGTCCCGACTTCCCGAAGACCGGCGCGGCCTCCCCCTCCCTGACCCGGACACGGACATAATCCTCCCGTCCGCGGGCGGAGGGGATGTTCTGTGTCAACCGTGCATGGCGGGTCCGCCGGGCGACAGCGGTCTTCTGCATCGCTGCGAGCAGGTGGTCGACGATGGCGACGAGGACAACATACGCCGAGGCCGGATGCCCGGGAAGCCCGATGGCCGGTTTTCCCTGTACCGTCCCGA
>JAAZID010000262.1 GCA_012510295.1 Methanomicrobiales archaeon
AACCTGAGGATACCGGCAGCCGCTGAATTTTAGCGAAGTACCGGGGTAAGGCTCCCGGAGGTCATCACATTGTCCCATGAGCTTCACACACCCCCGTTACCAGGGATGCATGTCATGGTAGAGCCATGCCGAAAAGAAGGCATAGCATCCCGCAATCCGCAATACAGCTCTATATGTCGCACTACTCCTTCTCCAAAGATTCGTTTTACGGCGGGAAAGAATCCTTCGGCCTCCCATCGCTTCCCATATCCTACTCCCTGTGACCACCCTTGATACCCGCCGAATCGATTTCTTTCTCAAACACATTCAGCCCGATACAGCGGCCGGGTCGAGATCACCACATATATCTCCCCAAAAAGACGCTTCCCCCTCAGGGATGCCGGCACTGCTCTTCTCACAGGGGATCGAATGAACCTCCAACCTCTGATAGCAATCGCCCTCCCACCCCTCACCGCCACGGAGCCAGCCACCAACACCCGAAACAACCAGGCATTGACCACGATAGCCATGACACTCATCCCAATCAGCGCCGCACCGACCACCGAGGTGAGAACGATGCCGGCACCAGAGAGCACGCCGGCTACACCCCCGCCCCCAAAAACCAACAACCTTTTCACCCCGCCGGCTACACCCTCTCACCACCCCACAACACAGAGCCACCACCATGAAAGTACTCATAAGAACCCCGGCAGGAGCCGAAGAAGTCCGGGAAGTCGACTCCGACTTCATCATCCCCGGCGACATCCTGGACGATGGCTCGATCGTCCTCGACCTCTGGGACGACCTCTCAGACGACGATTACCTGGCGATCGGCCTCTACGACTGAACAGTGGCGAGCCGGCCCCCATCTCAGCCGCGAATACCATTCCTCGCATAGGCCGATACACCACGCCGGCCCTCCACGAAAACACCCCGGGATCAGACGCCCTTAAGTAGTTTAACACCTCAAATTCAATCAGGATGGGACTACTTACATGAAACTGACAGTGAAACTGCTCGACATCGCAAACCGGGGGGTTCTCCTCCACAGCAACGATGCACAATTCATCCGGGTCCGCGACGGTGACCGCGTCCAGATCGCCGACGAGGAGACAGGAAGGAGCGTTCAGGCCCACGTCGATACCACCGGCTCGCTCGTAGAACCCGGCGTCATCGGCGTCTACCGGCCGCTGAACGACGCGCTCGGCGCAGATGAAGGAACACCCGTCGAGGTGCGGAGCGCAGAGCGGCCGCCCTCCCTCTCACACATCAAGAAGAAGATGGACGGCGGCCGGTTTACCAAGGAAGAGACCCTGGATATCGTCAAAGATATCATCAGCGAAAACCTCTCGCCCGGCGAGATAACCGCCTACGTCATCGCGTCCTACATCAACGGCCTCGACATGGACGAGGTGGAACACCTGACGCGAGCCACGGTCGAGACCGGCGAGCGCATCCAGTTCACCCGGCACCCGGTCGTCGACAAACACTCCATCGGGGGCGTGCCGGGGAACAAGATCACCCTCCTCGTGGTGCCGATCATCGCCGCGAGCGGGCTACGGATCCCAAAGACCAGCTCCCGTGCCATCACCGGCGCCGGCGGGACGGCGGACCTCATGGAGGTTCTCGCACCCGTCTCGTTCCCGGCATCCGAAGTCCAGAAGATGACCGAGAAGGTCGGTGGCGTCATCGTCTGGGGCGGGGCCACAAACATCGCCCCTGCGGATGACAAGATCATCACCTACGAGTACCCGTTCCGGATCGACGCCCGGGGCCAGATGCTTGCAAGCGTCATGGCCAAGAAGTTTGCCGTCGGCGCCGACATCGTCGTCATCGATATACCGGTTGGCCGGAATACCAAGATAGAGGATGTCCAGGAAGGCCGGAAACTCGCCCGGGAGTTCATCGAACTCGGGGAGAGGCTCGGCATGCGTGTCGAGTGTGCACTCAGCTACGGTGAGTCACTCGTCGGTCGAACCATCGGCCCGAACCTTGAGGTGCGCGAGGCACTCTCCGTCCTTGAGGGGGCGACCGAGCCGAACTCCCTGATCCAGAAGAGTCTCTCGATATCCGGGATAGCGCTTGAAATGGCTGGAAAGGCGGCATACGGCCAGGGATTCGACATGGCGGCTGAACTCCTCCGGAGCGGGAAGGCTCTTGAGAAGATGCGCCAGATCATCGAGATCCAGGGCGGCGACCCGATGGTGAAGGCCGAAGATATCGTCCCCGGAGAGTACTGCTTCGACGTCCGGGCACCGCATGACGGCTACGTCATCGAGCTCAACAACCGCGCGCTCGTGACCCTTGCGCGGCTCGCCGGTTCCCCCTACGACCACGGTGCGGGGCTTGACATCCACGCAAAGAAAGGAACCCGGGTAAAGAAGGGCGACCCCATATTCACCATCTACGCCGACCGGGAGTGGCGGCTTGAGCGCACAATAGAGGCAGGGCGGACACTGATGCCGGTCCTCATCGAAGGGATGGTCTTTGAGCGTGTTCCGGCAGAACGCTGGATGTAAACCGATGCACTCAAATTTCAGGGTGCAGTACACTCCAGCATGGCTCGATATCACCGCATCATAGGCCTCCTCATAGCGTGCATCCTTATATGCGGGACAGTGCAGGCGGCCACCCTGTGGATCAACGTGGTCGATGAGAGGAGCGGCAACTCCCTCGCCGATGCATCCATATACATCGATGGTGAGTACGTGGGAACCACCGCATCGGATGGCACCTACCCCTATACCCATCCGGGGAAGGAGGATCTGCGCCTGAAGGCGGTGCGGAAGGGTTACCGGGACTGGACGGGCTGGGTCGATGCCGACAGAACCAGAATCCAGGTCGAAATGATCCGTAGAGACGAGACCCTCAGGGTCGAGGTCTACGATGCAGTGACTTTAAAACCCGTCATCGGTGCCCTGGTGCGCGTCGATGGCGACGGGATCTCGCGGTCGGAGACCACCCGGAGCGACGGAGGTGCGGACTTCTCGGTGCGGTCAGGAGATAGTTACAATATCGACATCCGTGCATCGAACTACTACGACCTCTCAAAGACCGTGCAGGTGGACGGTACAAACGAAGTCCAGTACTGCCTCTTCCGGAGCGATCTCCTGGCGATCAAGGTCCGCGACACTGAGACCTCCGACCCGATCCCGGGGGCGGAGGTCTTCGTCGACGGTGCGCACGAGGGCGCGACCGATGCCGACGGCAACCTCCGGCTCCACCTGCAGCGGGAGAGGCGCTACTCCCTCAAGGTCACAGCTCCCGATTACCAGCCATACCAGGAGGAGCGCTACATCGAGGTAGACAATGTTTTCCTTCTCGTACACCTCTCACAGTCAGCATACCCTGTCTCGCTGACAGCATTCAGTGAGGCGATGAAACCTATCGCGGAGGCGGAGGTCTACATCAACGGGACACTCAAGGGCAGGACCAACCAGTATGGCCGGTTCATGCTCACTGACGTCCACGCGGGTACCTACGAGATCGCGGTGAGGGCGCCGGGGTATGGTGAGTGGACGGATCTCTGCCAGGTCTCGGCGAATGGGGAAGATATCATCGCGAACCTTGAGTATGACCGGGCAGGTGTGACTGTCCATGTGGAAGACAGCGGGAAGGGCGCAGTGGCCGATGCGGTCATTGTCATAAACGATCAGGTCAGGGGGGTGACCGACGGCGCGGGTTGCCTCAAGACAGACCTCGTTACGAACAGGGCTTACACCGTTACCGCCGCCCGTGACGGCTACCGGAACGCCACGGTCGATACCGAGATCCCGCCCGGGGCAACCGAATTTACGGTCCGGCTCACGATGGAGAGGGCTTTCAGCGTCTGGATGCTCGTGGCCGGCGCCGGGGTTGTTGCCGTGGCCCTCCTCGGTGCAGTTCTCCTGGTACGGCAGAAAAAGTCTGGACGGAGGCGCGGGGGCA
Source organism: Methanomicrobiales archaeon (assembly GCA_012510295.1). Taxonomy (GTDB): domain Archaea; phylum Halobacteriota; class Methanomicrobia; order Methanomicrobiales; family Methanoculleaceae; genus Methanoculleus. The sequence goes on from JAAZID010000262.1 coordinate 3,907, forward strand.
GATCCCGTGGCCCGGATAGCCTGTAGGTTCCCGGACCTTATCCGGGAGCGGGGCCACGAACTATTTTTCTTATATAAGGCCGGAAATATATTTTATGCATATTAGAATGCATCCCGTGAATGATTCTCTGATTTCGGTGTATGCTATCGGCATGAGGGAAAAACAGAGGTCTCTGGATCGCGCTCCCTATAGGCAATCTTTATGTAGTTGAATGGAGTAATTCGCCTATCGGTGGATCTTATGAATAGATGGATATATGTGTGCCTGATCGCCGGGTTGTTCCTGCTGGCAGCCCCGGCCGGGGCGTCGATACC
>JAAZID010000263.1 GCA_012510295.1 Methanomicrobiales archaeon
CGCTTCCAAAGATCGACTCGCTGATCTGGGCGAGCGTGGCAAAGAGGAGGAGTTTCTCTCCGATGAGGAACCCGAGGCCGATGAGGACCGCCGCGATGAGGAGGTTTTGTAGCGTCAGGAACCCGGGACGCTCCCGCGCGATGGCGTAAAGCCCGAGAGATTTTGCGAACTCCTCGATGAGCGCCGCAACGACAACCAGGAGGACGAGGGAGAGCGGCATCGGGATATTGAAGAAGAGGACGAGCGCCATCATCTGGACCATGAAGACGAAGGGTATCGAGAGGATGGCAAGGCCAAAGAGTGATGCGTGCGGGTGATCGCGCATGATCCCGCCCGATATAAAGTCAGCGAACCGCGATATAAGATTTTTTGTCGAAAACAGCCGTTCTTCACGGTAATTCACGATGCCGGCGTAGAAGAGGATGAGGCTTGTGGCAAAGAATAGCGCGGTCGAGTAGAGGTACTCGGCGGCGGTAAATCCGTCGCCCTGGAGCTTCAGAACGACAAGGGTGAGGGGGGAGACGATACTTATGACATGGGTGTTTGCAAAGACCGTCGGGAAGAAGAGGTAAGCGGTGGCGAGGGTCGAGAAGAATATCGATATGAACGAGAGCTCCTTAAAGCTCCTGGCGGCCATGCCGATTATCAGGGCGCTTGCAAGGAAGAAGAGGATGACCGGTATGAGGGGGATGAGGATTCCTACCGGTGCCCCGATGATGAGGGTGATTGCGGCCGAGATGAAGAGCATGAGAGCAAAGTAGGGGAGCACCTTCCCGACGATGATCGCAGATGATCTGACCGGCGCAGAGAGGAGTGCTTCACCGGCCCTTCCCACCCGCTCGTTCATGATACTCATCATGAAGAACTGCGATGTGAAGTAGAGGGGGAAGATGAAGATGAAGACCAGGATGATCGAGTCAAAGGGAAGCGGCGGGGAGAGCTGGGACGGCGTTTTGAGAGTATAAACTGATGAAGAGCCTGACAGGATGCCGGTATAGCGGGAGAGAGGATGATCGCTCCCGGTCTCGGCGAGACGCTCCCTGAGGTCGTCTTCAGAGACCGATATGGCCGATGAGGGGAGGGGTACCGCCTCGACCGGACCCGAGGGGACGGGGGGATCTCTCGCATCTACCACAGCGCCGACCTGTTGTCCGCTCTCTGTTGCCACAAAGTCGATCTCGCTCTTCACGTACTCAAGATCGATCCAGAGCGGGTATGCAGCGAAGAGATCAGGTTCCCCGGCGGCGATGTGGGAGACGTACACATCGTAGTCACGTTCGAGCGATTTTAAGGCCGCCCGCCCTTTATCGGTATCGGCGGCATAGACCTCCCCCCGGAGTATGATGATGTCATAGGCGGACCGATCCTCCCGGAGGGTGTGGGCGTCGACGATGGTGATCGTAAAGCGGCTGTCGGGGGCGACGACCCGGGCAACACCGGGATCGTCAACGCCGATGCGATACATCCCATCCTGCATATGGATGCCACTCTGGGCGGCAAACGAGGTCACCAGCACCAGGAGGACGAGCAGTCCCACCGCAAGGGGCAGGACGTGTCTTCCCATCATGGTCACCGACCGCTTCATCTCCCAGGCGGCTATCGTCCGAATAGAGGAGAGTATGCGCATGACAACCCCAATAAGTCAGAGAATCCATCTCTACAGCAACCTATTAGTAGTCATCGATGACATAGGGAGGATACCAACGTGATCACAGCCCACGCTCTCACCAAACACTACGGCGACTTCCCGGCCCTCGACAACGTCACCTTTGACCTCGATGATGCGGAGATACTCGGGGTTATCGGACATAACGGAGCAGGCAAGACGACGCTTCTAAAGATAATGGCCGGCCTCATCACGCCGACGTCAGGGGATCTCACGATCGATGGGATCGATCTCATCAGGCGACCGTTTGACCTGAAGGAGAACCTGGGATACCTCCCTGAGGAGTCGAGACTCTACGAGACGATGACCGCAGATGCATACCTCTCATTCTTCGGCGAGATCTACGGTATGCCAAAGGCCGCCATCAGGACCCGGCGCGAAGAGCTCCTCACGGGGCTCGCTCTTGAGTCGGAGGGGAAGAAGATCGCAGAGCTCTCAAAGGGGATGAAACGAAAAGTCGCCATAGCACGGTCACTTATGCACGATCCCGGCCTGCTCATCTACGACGAACCCACATCCGGCCTCGATCCCATGACATCTCGGTCGGTGCTCGACTACATCAAGGGCCTCCGCGAGGAAGGCAAGACAGTGATCTTCTCGGCCCACAACCTCTTCCAGGTGGAGGAGATCTGCGACTTCGTCCTTATCCTGCGCCGGGGGCAGGTGGTGGCAAAAGGGACTATGCCCGAACTTCGCGAGGCGTTCGGTTCGATCACCTATCAGGTATTTTTCCAGATCCCCGATCCGGTAATCCTTGAGACATCGGTCGCGTATTCAACTCACGACGGCCGCTACCTCGCTGAGGCTCGCTCCATCGATGACCTGAACAGGACGACCACGGCGCTTGCGGCAGGCGGTGCGGTGATCGAGCGGATCGAGTCGCACTACCCGACGCTTGAGGAGATGCTCCTGCGGATCGGGCGGTGATCCCCGGCGCACCATGCCGGATATTGATCCGCCAGATCGAGGCGGATTGCTTCTAATCCTCTCACTAAAGCAGAACATATATATCAGAGATGTACATCAGCCTCCAGAACACTGCCGGAGTACGACCATCCCAACCGCCCGTAACAGTCACAGTACAGGCAAAGGATGGTACAGATTGAACCGACAGATAGGCGCGACGCCCCCATCCAGAGAACCCCCGGGATGCGGGCAGGAAGAGCGCCGCCGAAACGATCGTACAGAGAGTCAGGTGCAGATTGGTGTGCCAAAATTGAGTGCTTAACGGGCCTGAAGGGGTTCGAACCCTTGGCCTACGGATTAAGAGTCCGTCGCTCTGCCGACTAAGCTACAGGCCCATGCATCTGACCTAATAGTATGGCACGGGATAAGGTATAAATCTTGTGGAGCCCTCCGAAAATCGCCGAAATGGAATCCCTTAATACCATGAGAAGTTACACCATTGTACGCATGCCTGAGGCGGTCCAGAACGTTTCAAAAGAACGTGTCAAGTATATCATTTTTGGCTGTGGGAGTACCGGCTATAACGTTGCAGAAGAGCTCGAACAGGAGGATGAAGACCTCATCATCGTGGATAAGGATGAGAAACGTGTGGAAGATCTTCGGGACCAGAAGTACGAAGCGTTCGTCCGCGATCTCCGCGACCCCGACCTCATGGAGGGATTGCCGGTGCCGGAGATCGCGTTCATCCTTGCAAATGATCGCGACGCGAACCTCGCCGCGCTCAAGACCATAAAAAGTCGCTACCCGACAGCTTACGTCATCGCACGCGCCACCGACCCGGTCAGCGTCGATCTCCTCCGGCAGGAAAATGCTGATATCGTCCTCTACCCACAGGAAGTGGTCGCGAGGACCGCCATCCACCACATCAGGCAACTTCACTCCTCAAGACTCGCCTGGCGACTCTACGATATGCTCGCCTCCTGGGAAGGGATGTTCTGCATCGTCACCCATTTAAACCCCGATCCCGACTCGATCTCAAGCGCCATGGCACTCTCGATGATCGCCCGACACGCAAGCCACAACAAACTCGAGTGCCGGATCCTCTACGAGGGCGACATCGGGCACCAGGAGAACCGGGCGTTTATCAACCTCCTCGAGATCAAGATGGAGCGGCTCACCCCCCAGGTCCTCGATGAATGCAACTACATCGCACTGGTCGATTCTTCTGGTCCGGGCGTGAACAACGAACTTCCAAAGACGACCCGGGTCAACATCATCATCGACCACCACAAGAACGGTGAACAATCGCCCGCCGTCGCTGATTTCATCGATATCAGGCCGGGGATCGGCGCCACAGCGAGCATCATGACCCAGTACCTTATGGAACTCGACATCCCGGTGAGCAAATCAGTGGCTACCGCACTCCTCTACGGCATCAGGGCAGATACAAGAGATTTCAAGAGAAACGTCACGCCTCAGGATCTCAACTACGCGGCGTTCCTCCTCCCCCTGACCGACTCCGACCTCCTCGATAAGATCACCTCACCCTCCATATCACTGGAGACCGTGGAGATCATCGGAAACGCCATCAGAAATCGGCGGATCAAGAGCGGATACCTCTTCACCAACGTCGGCTATATCAGGAACCGCGACGCCCTCCCGCAGGCGGCCGATATACTGATCCACCTCGAAGGGGTGAATAC
>JAAZID010000264.1 GCA_012510295.1 Methanomicrobiales archaeon
GGAATGTCTGTATAATGGATAATGAGACTTTTTTACTGCTTATTCTATAAATTAGCGCCGTTTGATGCGCAAAATATATATCCCGGCTGAATAAGAGTAGCTATATCCCACCTCGGGAGGGAGGTGTGTCACTCATGGCGAAGGATAAGAAGTCAAAGTCTCAGGAGAAGAAGCAGGTAAAAGCCTCGGAGAAGGTAAAGAAGAATTGATCCGCTATCTCCCTCAAACTCTCTTTTTGAAATCCGCTAATACCCGGGCTCGGAGGTGCACCACTCCGGCCTGTGACTATCACACCATCCCGTTTCATCGGGGATAGCCGACGTTTGCAAATACCTTGCGCACAAAAAAAGAGGGAGATCTTCCTTACTGGAAGATGTCAAAGATCTGGTCGTCGCCGGTGTCGGCGAGACGCTTGCGCTCAGTCTTCTCCTCGACAAGTGCGAGGACCGGGAGCTCCATATCCACACCCGGAGTGTGGCCGAACATCTCCTGGAGGTCGACCTGGAGCGCGTGCATGAAGAGCGAGTTCGGGATATCCATCGCGCAGTGCTCCTCACACTGGCCGCAGTTGATGCATGAGTCCGATATGTGAGCGAACCGGATCAAGTGGAACATGAACGGCGGCGGGATCTGGCCGGGCTCGACCAGGTAGGGTTTCTTCGTGCTGCACTCGACGCAGTAGCAGATCGGACAGTTCTCGATGCAGGCGTAGCACTTGATGCACCGGGAGGTATCTGCCATGATCTTCTGGAGGCGGTCCTTACCCTCGCCGAGCCCTTCGAAGTAGCGTGTCCGCCACTTGTCGCCGAGCTTCAGCATGGCGCCCTCAACCTTGCCGCGGATCTCGAGTGCCTTTGGTGGTACGGCGTCGGTCTTGACGGCTCCGGCCGCAACGGCCGCATCGAGCAGGTTTGCACCCTTCTCGGAGCAGACTTCGACGAACGTGGCCTTACCGGCTTTATCGCCGATGACACCCCAGTTTCCGCAGGCGAGGTCGGCCTGGCGCGGGATCTTCATCTTGCACCGGCGGCAGTTCGACCGGCGACCGTATCCCTCGTCCTCGAGGTCGTCCATCGATATGCCCTTGTGTTCGCCATCCTTCGTTACGATGATGAACTGGCCCTTATCGATCTCCTCCTTGACGACATCGTCAGGGTCGACCTCGAACTTCTCGCGGATCATCTTCCTGGCGGTCACCGGGCTTACCGTACCACCACAGTTGAGGCCGATCATCAGGACGTTGTCCAGGTTGATCTGCTTGCGCTTCGCAAGCTCGTATATCCCCATCGCGTCGCAGCCCTTCACCGTCACAGCGATCTTCATGTTCTCGGCACCATCAAGATAATTCTTGAAGATCTTCGAGAGCAGAAGTGTTCCACAGTGGAGTGAGCCGGCTGTCTCCGCGATCTCGGCGGGGTCGGTGATGAGCACAGGCACGGCATCATAGACGTCCTGTCCCTTCTTGACTGCAAGGACAGCATCTACCATACCGGTCTTGAGCGCGTGCGTCAGCAGAGCGGTTACCGCTCCGCCGCACTCGCCCCTCTCCTGGCAGGCGGCGTCGGCTGCCCATGCGTAGACTGAGTCTCCTTTTGCTACCATTTTCAGGCCTCCGTAATCTTCTCAACCTTCACAGAGCAGGCCTTGAACTCCGGGATCTTTGCTATCGGGTCGAGAGCGTTGTGAGTCAGTATGTTTGCTGCACACTCAGCGAAGTGGAACGGCATGAACATGACACCCTTCATGATGTCCGGTGTCACCTTCGCCGGGGCTTCGACGGATCCACGGCGGGTGAGTACACGCACCATCTCCTTGTTCTGGATGCCGAGTTCCTTTGCATCCTCCGTGTTGATCTCGATCCAGCCGGTGGGAACCTCCGAATCGAGCGTCTCGGACCGGCGGGTCATGCTGCCGGTGTGCCAGTGCCAGAGGATACGTCCGGTCGTGAGGACGAACGGATACTCTTCATCGGGGACCTCCGCCGGCGGTTTCCACTCGATCGGGGCAAAGACACCGATGCCATCGGGGTGGGAGAACTTCTCACGGTGGAGGATCGGGGTTCCCGGGTGATCCAGGGACGGGCAGGGCCAGTGGAGTGCCTCAGGCCGCTCGAGCCGCTCGTAGGTCATGCCGTGGTAGGACGGTGTAACCTCAGCAACCTCCTTGAAGACATCCTCAAGGCTCTGGTAGGGGAACTGCTCCGCGTAGCCCATCTTTGCAGCGAGCTCGCAGAAGATCTGCCAGTCTTCCTTCGCTTCACCGGGTGGGTCCTGGGCCTTGCGCCACATCTGGACACGCCGCTCGGTGCTGGTCTGGGTGCCGCCACGCTCCGCGTAACAGGCCGCGGGCAGAACGACATCAGCGAGTTCGGCGGTCTCGGTCAGGAAGATATCCTGGACGACAAGGAACTCCAGGTTACCGATGGCTTCCCTGACATGGTTGAGGTCCGGGTCGGAGAGCATCGGGTTTTCGCCCATGATGTACATGCACTTGAGTTCGCCGGGGTTGTCGGTCAGGACATCCATCATGACGGTGACCTCGTAGCCGTTCTTCGGTTCGAAGATGCCGTCAGGGAAGCCCCAGGCGTCAGCGAACTTCTTGTAAGCAGCCGGGTCGATGACCTTCTGGTAGCCGGTGAAGACGACCGGGAGCGCACCCATATCGCAGGCGCCCTGGACGTTGTTCTGGCCACGGAGTGCGTTCACGCCGGAACCGGGCTTGCCCAGGTTGCCGGTAAGCATCTGGATGTTTGCGACCGAGCGGACGTTGTCGACGCCGACGGTGTGCTGGGTGATACCCATCGAGTAGAGGATTGCGCCGGGCTTCGTGGTGCCGAATATCTCGGCAGCCTGCCTGAGCTGCTCGGCCGGGATGCCGGAGATCTTCGAGACGTTTTCAGGGCTGTAGTCCTCTTTCATGACGACTTCCTTGAGTTTTTCGAAGTCTCGTGTTCTCTTCTCGACAAACTCCTTGTCTTCCCAGCCGTTCTTGATGATCTCCTGCATCATGCAGTTGAGTATGGCGACATCGGCGCCGGAGACAAACGGCATGTAGAGGTCGGCCAGCCGGGCGGTCGGGGTGTAGCGCGGGTCGGCACAGATGACCTTTGCGCCTTTCTGTTTCGCCTGGACGATCTTCCTCCCGATCAGGGGGTGCTGCTCGAGTGTGTTTGACCCGAGGACGAAGATGCACTCTGATTCGGCGATATCGCCGATAGAGTTCGTCATCGCGCCGGAGCCGAATGAGGCAGCGAGCCCTGCAACGGTGGATGCGTGGCAGAGCCGGGCGCAGTGGTCGACATGCGGGGACTTCATGACGCCGCGGGCGAACTTCATCATCAGGTAGTTCTCTTCATTGGAGACCCGGGCTGATGAGAGCGCCGCGAACTCATCGGGCTTGTAAGATTTGAATTTCTCCGTGATCAGGTCATAGGCTTCATCCCAGGTCGCCTCGACGAACTTGCCGTCCTTCTTGATGAGCGGTTTTGTAAGACGGTCCGGGCTGTTCACAAACTCGTGGGCGTAGGTGCCTTTCGGGCAGACCTTTCCCTCATTGACGGGTGAGCGGCGGTACGGTGCGGTTCCAACCACCTTGCCGTCCTGGACGACGAGGTTGAAACTGCATCCCGTACCGCAGTAGGGGCACGTTGTAGCAACATACTGTAACGTCATGTATCTATCGCCTCTCTGGCGACCGAATATCTGGTGTTAAGCTACTTAAATTATAATGGTTAACTTGTTCTGCCCAAACTTTTCCGGTGATCCTGTCAGGTCAAAAACGGATCGTATGGCTCTATCGAGATTCTGGGCGGAGGACCATCCATGGATTCTGGATATCCATGCCCACCCAGGTCAGGCATATGTGTTCAACCAGCCTTCCCGGGGGACAGGGGTACTGCCGACCGGAGGAATATGTTCTTATCAGCGGACGCCCACACCTTTCGTACACCTGGACAGGAGAGCATTGCCATCACAAAGAATATATTGCCGATTCCGCCGATGCTTGTCGATCTCATAGGTAGCGCCCTGGCAGCGATGGATGGCATGAAATTCACCGACCTCGCCGCTTGCCCATCATGTGATGGTCCGGTGACCGGGCACGATCTGCGGGCAAAGCGGTTTGCCGTCATGCTCGAAGATGGGGAGGAGCGCACTATCAGGGTCTCAGTGAAGCGCTTTTACTGCCAGAACTGCGGCCGCCTCTGCTACGCTGATGCGCCTTTCTATCCGGATACGCGCCTTGCAGCGCCGATCGTCGACCTCTGTATCCTCCTCTCTGAGCAGATGCCGTTCAACCGGGTGGCGCAGCATCTCAGGGCTATGGGGATCATCGTGGATCGCGGAACGATCCGGAACTACGCCTCCCGGGATTTCGGCACGATACCGGCGACTGAACTCTTCGGTATCCCCTTACCCCTCTCGCTTTTGAACCTCGCCATCTCCACCCTCGGGCGTGAGAGGTGTCCCATCATAGGGGCAGAAGCGCTCACCGCCTGTGGTTTCCCATCCGCAGACCGGACAGCGCCTCACAGCAAGGGGCCTCTTAAAGAGCGGGATCAGCGGTATAACTAAGAAGAGGAAGAAGAGTGGAAATCCGAGGGCGAACGAGATCGCCGTGATGCCGACAGATACCGCGATCAGGATGAGGGTCAGTCTCCAGCGACCCGTAGCGCCACCTCCCTGACCGCATGCGCAGGCAGTGCATCCGCGACCTTCCCGAGTTCCCGGTTCAGCGTCACGCCGTCGATTTCCCGGGCGAAGAGGTCCGCTCCTATCCCCGCTGTGATCACCCGCTCGGCACCACTCTGGAAGAGTGCGCGCCCCACCGCGCGGGTTATCAATGTTCGCTGTGCCTGCCAGAACTCCCGGGCGACCTGGAGGGCCCCGTCTCGCCCTATCTCATCGATATCGGCGCAAACGACGTGCGCAAGTCTCCTGAGTGCTGCATCCGGGGTTTTTTCGCCGTTATCCGGGGCTGGGCAGGTGTAGTCCCCGGGGGTGATATGGCCGAGTGCGAGGTGTGCATCGGCGCTTGCAGCGAAGTA
>JAAZID010000265.1 GCA_012510295.1 Methanomicrobiales archaeon
GCTCATGCCGGCACCGATGGCGCACATGTCGGGGCTCCTGAACGGGGTGCTGGTCCCGGGCGCGGCGCAGATGGCCTGCGTGCCGATGGCGCGCTGGCGCCCCGACGAGGCGCTGGCGGCGATCGAGCGCCACGACGTCACCTGCCGGGAGGGGGTAGATCTTGCTGACCTCCTCAAAGAGGAGGAGGGGGCCATCGCTCATCGTCGCCGCCCCCCGGGGTGCCGGAGAGCCGCCGGGCGCGCGAGCCTGAGGTCAGCGTCCGCTCCACTCCCGACCGGGAGGGGGGCTACATCACCCGGCACCGGAATGATCGCGGCGGCCCTGAAACGAATGGTCTCCACACAAAAAATGGAGATGAGCCTCTACTTCAACGTTACTCCAGGCACCCGGGCATAAGACCTTTGATGACAGAGAGCGATACCTCTGGAGACAACCGTCCCACCATACTGAGGAGGAAATGGACCTGAATAAGATCTACATCATCGGCCACAGGCAGCCCGATACCGACAGTATCTGTAGCGTCATCGGCTACGCTGAGCTCCGCAACCACACCGAACCAGGTCGGTATGTCCCGGCCCGCTGCGGGGAGGTGAACGCAGAGACGGCGTTTGCGCTCGAGAAGTTCAACGCCGAAGCGCCGGTCTATATAGCGAGCGTTGAGCCCACCGTATCGGATATACCGCTCGATACCAGGAGCGTCCGGCAGGATGTCCCGACGATCGATGTCGCCGACCTGATGGACACCTACGACATGCGAAACATGCCCATCACCGACGAGGATGAGACCCTGGTCGGTCTCGTCAGTGAGTACGGCCTTGCGCGGGCATACGTCAGGAAGAACCCGAGGGAACAGCTCTCGCTCGTTTCAATGCCGCTTGAGACACTCGCCCGCATACTCGACGCAGAAACGGTCGTCCCGGCGCACGAGACCCTCGGCGAAGGCCGGATCTACACCGTCATCGACGCCCTGCACGTCACCCTCTCCCGCATGACGTCGGATGACATCGCGATCGTCGGGGACAACGAACCGGCCCAGCTCGCCCTGATATCCGCGGGGGTCGCCGCGCTCATCATTGCCGAGGGGGCGCCGGTAGGGGAGCGGGTAATAGCCGCCGCCCGGACGAGAGGGGCCTCGGTGCTCGCGACGACGCTCGATGCGTTCAGCGTCGGCAAGATGATCAGCCTCTCCCTGCCGGCGAGAATGATCATGGAGACCGATATCCCCACGGTGCGGCTCGAGGAGTCGCTTGAGTATGCAAAGAGCATCGTCTCAAACTCCAAGTTCAGGACAGCCTGCGTCGTCAGCGAGGAAGGGCAGCACATCGGGCTTGTATCGAGAACGACGCTTATGCAGGACGTCCAGAAATCGGTTATCCTGCTCGACCACAACGAGTACTCCCAGGCCGTGGATGGGATCGAGCAGGCTGACATACTCGAGATCATCGATCACCACCGCCTTGGCGCGATATCCACCTTAAAACCGGTGAAGTTCCTCAACGATCCCGTAGGATCGACATCGACGATCGTCACGAACAAGTTCATTGAGGCGGGTATCGAGCCCACACCCTCGACCGCTGGACTCCTCCTCGCAGGGGTTCTCTCTGATACGATGGTGATGAAGCTCTCGACGACCACGCCGGTAGACGTCAGGGCGGCCGATTACCTCGCCGGGATCGCCGGTGTCGACCCGGCCGAGTTCGGGCCGGAGCTGATCAGGAAGGGTATGGATCTCGATTCGCTCCCAAAAGAGGAACTTCTCACCCAGGATATGAAGCGCTACAACCTCTTTGGGCGGAGTATCATGGTATCACAGGTGATGGCGTCGTCGTTTGAGTTTGCAGAGACCCACGCCGATGAGATCCGTGCCGAGCTCGAGCGCCTGCGGGTGACGATGGGGGCTGACTGTTTCTTTGCCCTCTTCACAAACGTCTTTGGAAACGCAAGCGACCTCTTCGCTGCCGGGGACGAGAGCTGCATCGCGAGGCTGAACCTGCGGGACCAGCCCATCAGGCTCGAGGGGGTCATGTCTCGGAAAAAAGATTTTATCCCGAAGTTCGGGCAGATGTTCCGGCAGATCTAGCCGGAACGCTCACTCCCTTTTATCCCTGAGCATGCCGGCGGCGTAGCGGGCGAGCCCGTAGACACCGTCGGTCGAGGGGTGGACCTCGACGATATCGTCAAACTCGCTGACCGTTATGCCCCGCCTCATCAGGTAGCCGAGGTAGGAGAGGGGGATCGATGCACCCGGGACACCGGAGGCAGCCCCGATGAGCCGCCCCGACCCCGGATCGACCCTGACCTGGGCAAGACCCGTCCAGCCTCTCGCGACGTCCCAGAACGAGCCCGGGCCCGCGGGGGCGGGAGCCGAGAGGGTGACGGCATCGCCGTCAGTCCCGGTCGCGGTGATGGTGTAGTCGTAGCGGAGGGTCATCGCCTGCGGTATGCACGCATAATCCATGGCGGTGCCGCGGCCGAGTATATTCTCGGCCGCGACCACACCCTCCCGGCGGGCCGCGGGCGTGAGGTACGGCGGGCCGATGACGTCACCTGCGGCGTAGACCCCCTCCACGCTCGTGCGCATATGTGCATCCACAACGACCGCACCATCAGGCCTCTTCTGGAGGCCCTGTAAGGTACCGGAGTTAGGGACGAGTCCGGTGGCGAGGAGGACGGCGTCGGCCTCGATCTCTTCGCCGCTACTGAGCCGGACCGAACGAGCGCGGGTGCCGCCCTCGATGCTGAGGATAGCGGTCTCCTCACGGATGCCGACCCCGGCGAGGTCACGCACTGCGGCGGAGCGCACTTTTTCATCGATATCGCGGAGCAACCCGCTCCGGACGACCATATCGACCTCTGATCCGAATGCCCGGAATATATGGGCGAACTCAGCCGCCACCACCCCGCCGCCGACGATGACCATCCGCCGTGGGAGGTCTTCCATATCGTGGAGTGTCTGGTAGGTGTAGACGCCGCGGAGATCAGCGCCTGGTATATCGGGGATAGCCGCCCGCGATCCGGTGGCGGCGAGGACCGCATCGGCCCTGACCTCCTCACCATCGATGTAGACCCTGCCCCCCGAGAGGCTTCCCTCAGCGCCATAGACGACATCGACGCCGGCCCGGCGGGTCTCGGCATCGAGGACCGTGGAGAGTTTCTCCTGGATCTCGCGCATCCGTCGCCTGACCGCCGGGTAGGAGACAGACGGGACCGAGTCAAGGATCCCGAGATCCTTCTGGACCCGGGCGTACTCGAGGAGCCGGGCGACGTCGTTTAAGGCACAGACCGTCATGCACCGGTCGTGCAGGCATTGTCCGCCTATCTTGCGTTTCTCGATGAGCCGGACCTCCGCGCCAGCTCCCGCAAGGCGCATCGCACCGATCCTCCCCGCGGGCCCGCCGCCGATGATGATGATCATGGTCGCACCTAGAGCAGTTCGACACCTTCGTCCATCGGTATCGAGAGGACTTCGCCGGTGAACCCGTTGACTTCGACGATCCTGCTCCCGCCACGCACCTGCCAGACCGGCACATAGATGATATCGAGGGCGACCCGGATATTATTCCGGTCAGGTTTGAGGGTTTTTTCTTCGTAGAAGATGGCATCACCCTTTTCGTAGCGGAACCGCACACGCTGGGTGAGCTTCTCAATGACCTCCCGCACGATCTGATCCTCGACATCATCTTGCACGAGGCGGGCCGGCACGATCTCAGATCCGAACGGGACCGCACCCTGCTCAATTGTGTCCGGGTCGAGTTCCATCTTGATGCCGTTGATGGCATTGATGGCCCCGGATCCTTCAGAGTCGAAGGAGACCACCCGGTCCTTCACCTCACGCTCGCCGGTGCTCGTGTAGTGGTAGCTCCAGTAGGGGATGAACCGGCACTTCGCCGATCCGTGCAGCCCGGCGATGCCATGAGCACGCTTCTCACTGACCTGGAGGGGGAGGTGGGGCAACTCAGGCCCCATATCCGGTTCATCGTCATCCACTGCTACACCGGCAACCTCAACGACTTCGTTGCGGAGGGGGGGCACCGGCTCGCCCAGGTCCAGGATCAGGGTCTGCCCGAGCACCTCAGCAAGCGCGGCCCTGCCTGCGTAGAGGACAAACTCGTCTGCACCCCACTGGATGCTGTCCTCCGCCTGCACCGTCGGATCGAGCGTGAAGAGCAGTTTTCTGCAGACCATCTCATCGCCACCGGCGTGCAGGTGGTAATCCATCGAATCAAATCTCCTGATCGCCTCTGGATCGTCAGAGCAGAGCACCAGCAGGGCGGTTCCATCTTTGACGGCAGAAAAGATCTGCGGATCGTCGACCTCGCCCACCCTGTAGGAAGCCGCCTCAAATATCCGCTTCAGCACATTCCGGGCTTTCTCCCGATTCCCACTCACCATTCATTGTACATTATTACAGCGAAGTAGAACAATTTTTCCCCGGGAGCCGGGTGGTTGAAGAACTATTTTCTAAGAACGCGGTGGGAGAGAGGATTTTCGCGCACCGGCGGAACCCGGGAGGTTTCAGGGTCTCGACGTGCCGGCTCATCCAGGCGGCGAGGGGCATGAACTCCACGGGCGTCATCCGGATATTGATACTCCCACGCGCCTGCGGCATGGACCGACCGGGAACTCTCCCATTTCCTGTTATTTCGGTCCGGGAGATTGCCTGTCATCTCCGCGAAGCGACATTCAATACTTTTCTGTGTCCGGGCGCGGTACTGCGCTATACTGATCGTAGCGCCCCCCCGCCCCGGCGCCGGAGGGTTCTGCCACCGCTCCGTGTGCAGATTCGGCCAGGTCGACACAGTCCGGCTCCCGGGCAGGCCGGCGGGGAGGCAGTGCGATATCGTAGAGTGCGACGAAGAGACGTGACCCGGCAGACGTCAGCGCGTAGTAAACCTTCCGGCGGTCGCCGATATCACCCGTCCGGACCTTCCGGGTGACGAGGCCTCCATCTACCAGGGCCTTCAGGGCGATGGTAATGGTGTTTGGGTTTGCGCCGAACTCATCCTTCAGCTCGGTGAAATACTTCTCGCCCTCCGTCGCCAGCGCGATGTACACCGCCCAGCGCAGATCGCCGGAGAGAGCGCTGACCGCCTCGCGGACCTCAAGGGGGACCATGTCGAGGTAGCGGTCGGTAGCTCCCTGGTTGATTCCTCTCATTCTCACCCACCTCATTTTGGTTAAGTATTGTTAACTAATATATATATTACTATGGGTTTAGTTAAGAATAAATAACCACACATCCGGTTGAGTATCGGCTCGCCCGGGGTTTTGGAGCGGTATGCCGGAGGCAAGAACGTTCTGCTGGCAGGCCGTGAGCATCAGGAGCAGCCTCTGAGAGGTTGACGTGATCCGGCTAGTGAAAATCGTGAGGATTCCCGGCAGTTCGCAGACATGGATCCTCTACTCCGGCACAATTACCC
>JAAZID010000266.1 GCA_012510295.1 Methanomicrobiales archaeon
AGAGAGATCGAACCGCCTCCTGCCCATCTCCTGGATCTCATGGCTCTGCATCCCGGAGAGGTGCACAACAGGAACAACCCGATCATCGGTCATCTCATATCCCCCTCCGTCCCGGCAGGTGAAGACCAGGAGGACGCCGGGAGGGAGGTCGTGGATGATATCCTGCAGGAGACGCCGATCGGGGCACGATGCGAGGTGTACGTCATCCAGGAGAACCACGGCGATGCGACCAGAATCCACCATCAGCCTACCGAGTGCCTGCAAGAGCTCCCAGAACCCTTCGCGCACACGGTCATACCCGACCTCAGGCGTCTGAGCAAAGACTCCTATTATCTCTTCACCGGTCTTTGGGAGCAGCCCGACCGGTTCCACCAGGGCGGCGTACTTCTCAAGCAGGTCGTTGGCATACCGGGTTGCCTCTTTCACGTACTCGATCCCGAACGGGTCACGGAACCAGCCTGATACAACGTGTACCTGGAGGTCATAGAGCAGTTTGCGAAACGCAGAGAATATCATCCTCGGGGGCTCGAAGATCTCCGCCCTGATGACGAGAGACCGCGAGCCGCCGGGGCGGTCCTGCAGGTCATACGCAAGCCAGTTTAAGAGAGAGCTCTTCCCGATGCCGGGCGGGCCGGAGATCATCACCGCCTGCCCATGCTCCTCTGCCCGGGGGAGAAGGGTCCGGAGGAGGTTACGCTCCTCGTGCCGGCCGCAGAACTCCTCAGGGGGGCAGGGAGCATACGATATGTTCCCTGCCCACCGCTGTATCCCATCCATATTCTCGCCCATTCATCATCGAACTCGATTATATTTAAGATCTGGGCAGATGGTAAACCCACCCCCGACCCGATGTGGGACAGGTGGTGTGGTGCTGATGTCCCGGACCGGTGGAGGAACGTCGCTCCAGCTCTCAGTCCACTCATAACATCCTCCCGTTCGTGTTGCCGGCACTCCCGCAGGGATAAATACCACTCCATCCAACCTGAATAGAACAACGAGTGCAGGTATGTGATCGAGAGGTGCATGGGTATGCACCGGGCGCAAATCCTGCTCTCCTGGGTGAATGGAATGGTACTTCAGGAAGGAGATTTTATCAGGCTCATGTACACCGGCCGTGCCGGTGAGAACATCTTTGACACCACAGATGAGAAAGACGCGATGGAAGGGGGTATCCACAACCCGCAGGCGGAGTATGGTCCGGCCACCGTCCGCCTGGGAAGCCACCATGTCATCATCGGTCTTGAGGATGAACTGATTGGAAAAGAGGTCGGCACCGAGGGGGAGGTCGAAGTCCCGCCCGAGAAGGCGTTCGGGGCGCACGACGAGCGGTACATGAGCTCATACCCGACCGCGAAGTTTCAGGAAAAACCGAAACGCGGCATGCGGGTGAAGATCGACGGCGACGAAGGTACGATCGCCGACGTCATCGGAAAACGCGCGGTCGTCGATTTCAACCACCCGCTCGCCGGGAAGACCCTGCAGTACACCTACACGATCCTTGAGAAGGTTGAGGATCCGATCGAGCAGATCAAAGGCCTGATCCGGCTCTACTCCGGCAGGACCGATATCGGCATCACCATCGCCGACGGTACGATCGAACTGGCACTCCCGCCGGCCATCATCATGTATGATCGGCGCTGGATAACCTGGCGGGGCACGCTCATCCGCGAGATATTCGAGTACTATCCGGATATCGAGAATATTGTCCTGAAAGAGACGTTCGAGCGCCCCGAAGAGGAAGAAATTACTCCAGAAGTCCCTGATACTGAGGAAGAGGTCGGGGAGTAATCCCTTACTCTGTTTTTTGCTCTGAAACACTCTTCCCGGCGGATGGCGGAGAGGATGATCGCTCTCGGTCCCCCGGGTATCAGGGCATCCGGCCGATCATCCTGATATCCAGAGGGTAATGACTCAACGTGGTCTCAGGAGTGACCCTTATGCATATGGGTGGCCATTATTGATCGGAGAATGAAGAGAAAGAATTTAATTTGTAAACGTATACGCTTCAATATGTCTGTTTCGGCCACGGGGATGCCCCGGGGCGGGATCCTTTCTTATTTTTTGGCCGGGATCGATGATGCGATGAGCAAACGAGAGAGATGCGGGGATCAGCGTATGCCGGGGTCCGGGGGTAGTCGTGCCCTCGACGGAGCTCTCTACATCCTGATCTGTGCAATCTTCGGGGTCGCATCGTTCATTCTCTTCTCCCACTCCACAGAACCGACCGGTATACAGGCAACCCTGGCGCCTGAGGCCCTCTCTCCCATCGTGGGCCTTGCAGGGCTCTTTGGACCGGATAGATCTCCACCCCTCAGGCGCCGGGAGGGCGAGACGCAGGAACCCGACCCGGAGGATTCCCGCCCGGGTGTAGAGGAGGAAAACCCGGCAGAACCTGTCCGGGTTGAGAAGAGGTCAAACATCTTCGCCCGGATCAGGAGGATCCCGGGCTCTCTCAGGCGGTCCGGCGAACCCACCCCCCCCGATCCGCCGGAAGCGCTTGATCCGGATCGCACCATACCGGATGATGCGGATCCACCCGCCCCTCCCCGGGAAGGGCTACTGGACCCAGAACCCGATCCCCCGGCCGACGAAGACTCCTCCGGGCCCGTGGAAGAGGTAGCATCCCCCACGTTCGCCGGGGTGGATGAGCCCGACCTTGATGCTCTGGCGGAAGAACCCGTGGATGAGGCAGTATCCTCCGCACCCGACCTCGATGACCTCCCTATCGAGTATCTCATCGACGACCTCGGTAGTGACGATACCGAAGTCCGGAAGCGTGCTGCCGCTGCCATAGCCGGGCACGGGGCGGAAGCCGTGGCTCCCCTGATAGAGGCTCTCTCTCGTGCAGATGGCCGGAGACGGTGGTGCGTCGCCGAGATCCTCGCCGCGCTCGGGGACGACGCTATCCCGGCGCTTATCGTCGCGCTCGGGGATGATGCGACACAGGCGGGGGCGGCCGCAACGCTCGTGCGTATCGGTTCACCCGCCGTGCCGCCGCTCATCGCGGTGCTCGCCGACAACGACGGCGAGGTGGAGTTCGGCGCCCGCTACGCGCTCCAGGAGATCGGCGATGAGGCGATCCCCTTCCTCGTCAGGGCACTCGATGCCCCGGATGGGGCCACCCGGCGCTCCGTCGCAGAAATCCTCGGGAATCTCAGGTGGAATGCACCTGACGACAATGAATCGATCCGCTACCTCATCGCCGGCGAGGCATGGCTCGATGTGGCCGGGTACGGCGTGACTGCGGTCGACCCCCTCATCCGGATCCTGAGGTCTCAGGACAGGGAAGCCTGGTGGAACGCTGCCCGGACCCTCGGCGAGATCGGGGCGCCGGCGGTAGAACCCCTGATCGACCTGTTACACGAGGCTGATGCCGACGTCAGGCCGCTTGTTGCCATGGCGCTCAGCGAGATCGGGGCGAGTGCAGTTGATCCCCTCATCGGCCTGCTCACCGATCCGGCCCTCCAGGGTACGGCCGCGGAGGCCCTGGCAAAGATCGGTGAAGCGGCGGTAGAGGGGTGTATCCAGGCTCTGGACCACGGAGATGCTGATACGCGGAAATTCGTTCGGGAGATCCTGGTTGCGATCGGGGAACCCGCGATCCCGGCCCTGATCCAGGCGCTGAGGGCAGGCCGATTCGATACCCGTAGCCGTGCTGCCGATATCCTTGAGGGGATGGGCTGGGAGCCCTGGGGTGATACCGAACAGGCATGGTACCTTATCGCCCGTGAGCAATGGATAGAACTTGCCCTGATGGGCGCACCGGCCGTCGAACCCCTGATCAGGACGCTGAACAGCGACGATGAGCGTATACGCAGTGAGGCCGCGTGGACGCTCGGCGAGATCGGTGATCCTGCATCCGTGGGGCCGCTCGCGGGCGCCCTCGCGGATGGGGGTGTCGCCCCGGCAGCGGCGGATGCGCTTGTCGCTATCGGGGAGGCCTCCATAGCCCCGGTCCTCGGGCTGCTCGGAGAAGGAACCGATACCGCCCGGTCGGGTGCCGTCGAGGTGCTGGGGAGGCTCAGGGCGCAGGAGGCGGTCCCGGCCGTCATCGATATCATCCAGGCCGGCGGCGACCGCCTCCACCGAAGAGCCGTCGACGCCCTCGTCAGCATCGGGGCGCCGGCGGTGACGCCCCTCATTCCTCTCCTCGGAGTGGAGGGGGACGGGCACGACGGGGCGGTGGCCGCGCTCACCGGGATAGGGGACGACGCACGGGAGCCGCTCGCCGGGGCGCTCGGAGACGAGAGTGCCGGGGTCCGGATGGGCGCCGCCATGATCCTTGAGAGGCTCGGGTGGGTACCCGCCGGGGTGGGAGAACAGGTCACCTGCCTGGTCGCCCTGCAGCGCTGGCGGGATGTTGTAGAGTTCGGGGGGGATGCCGTCGATATACTGGCGGCGCGACTCGGTGACCAGGATGCGGATGTGCAGGCAGGGGTAGCGGAGGCGCTCGCCCGGATCGGACCTCCTGCAGCCCTCCCGCTGATCCGCCTGCTCGGCAACGAGGATCTCCGTGAACGTGTAGCGGATACACTCGTGCAGATAGGAGAGCCGGCCATCGAGCCCCTGATCCACGCCCTGGACGAGGAAGAGGTCTCAGAGGCGGCTGCCGGTGTTCTGGCACGGTTCGGGAGGCCTGCCGCTGTCGCTCTCATCCCGGCTCTCGGGCGCCCCGGTACCGGGGAGGTTGCGGCTGAAACCCTCGCGGCGATGGGCGAGATCTCCATCGAGCCGCTCGTCGGGGCGCTCGGGAGTGATGATGCCCGCGCCAGGGAGATGATCGGGGATCTGCTCATCGGTATAGGGGAAGCGGCCATCGGCCCGCTCATCGGGGCACTCGCCCACCCGGACGATGCCCTCAGGCCCGGGACGATCGATCTCCTCACGCGGATCGGCAGGCCCGCCGTCCCTGCCCTTGTGGAGGCACTCCAGAGCGAGCACTACCGGGTACGGCTGGGTGCGGCCGAGATACTCGGGAGGATCGGATGGAAGCCCGGAACCGAGAGGGAGATGGTCAGGTACCTTATCGCAAAGGAGCAGTGGGTATCTGTCGCGGACCTCGGCTCTGGCGCAGTCGGGTCGCTCATCCGGGCGCTCGACGACCCCGACAGCACGATCCAGATGGGTGCGTCGCGGGCGCTCGGCCTGATCGGTGAGCCTGCGGTTGCCGAACTGATCGAGACCCTCCGCGACGAGCGGAACGGCGGACAGAGGAAGGCCGTCGAGGCACTCAAGATGATCGGAGAACCTGCGGTCGTGCCGCTCATCGACGCCCTCCAGGACCGCGACTGGCACATCCGCCTCGGGGTGGCACGGGCACTTGTCGCCATCGGGGAGGTGGCGGTCGAGCCGCTGATCCAGGTTCTCCGCGGTGGATCCGAGGTGAGCCAGATGGGTGTGGCCGCAACGCTCGGCAAGATCGGGAGCCCTGCCGCCATCGATCCGCTCATCGATACGCTCCTGCACGAGGACTGGCGTGTGGGGCGTGTCGTCGTGCGGGCGCTCGGCATGATGGGAGGAGCAGCGGTAAACCCTCTCCTCCGGGTCATCAGGGAGGGGGACGATGCGGCCCGGAATGGTGCTGTAGCCGCCCTTGTGCTGATCGGTGAGCCTGCGGTACACCTCCTCCCCGGTGCACTCACCGACGGGCACTTCCGTGTCCGTGCGGGGGTTGCAGATGCCCTCGACCGCCTGGGCTGGTCGCCAGAACCCGGGGAGGAGGAGGTCTGCTACCTGATCGCAAAAGAGCAGTGGAGCAGCCTGCTCGCCCGGGGTGTGGATGCAGTCGGACCGTTGATCCGGGTGCTCAACGACCGCGACGACAGCATACGGAGGAGAACGGCAAAGATCCTCGGTGAACTGCGAGACCCACGCGCCGTTGGACCTCTCATCGACCTCCTCCACGACGACGTCTACAGCATACGCCGGGAAACCGCGGCGGCGCTTATCTCCATAGGGGCCCCGGCCATGGATCCGGTCATAGCCGTGCTGGGTGACGGGGATGACGATGTCAGGAAACGCGCGGCAGATATCCTGGGCGGGGTCGGGGATCTGCATGTGATCGGGGCTCTCAAGGGGCTCTTCGACGACGAAGACTGGTACGTCAGGAAGGCCGCGGCGGAGGCGGTAGCGAAGATCCGGGAGCGGGTGGAATAACGCTCCCGAGATCTTCGCGAGACCTCGTAGCACCTCTCTAAAAGATCCCTTATTTCTCCTGCCTGGCTGGATAGTCTTCAGAGATCTTCCGCCGGACCCGGGAAGACCGTTCACCTCAGGCTTCCTCTGCTGGTGGGGGACGACCGCTGTTTGCTATCGATCATGAGGCCCGACCTCCCTCATGGAAGCGCCCCCGGCATGAAGCTCCCGGTGAGGCGCTTGAGGTGTCAGGGTATGACCGGGTTTCGGATACCATTTCCGGCCGAAGAGGTATCGGTGGTTTGAGAACCTATCCAGCCAATATTATAAAAAAGTATATTTAATGGAGCTGAAAGGTTGTGAAAAATCTTCTCTTCGATCTGCCATCTGATTTAAGTGATCATACCATAGATATATATCTGACACCTATGTTCGCGCATACGAAGACCTGCATGACATACGGCGATCAGATTCACATTGAAGGGGGCAACATTCCATGTACTCACCAGAAACTACAAAGTATCTCATTCATCTTACTCTGCAGACCGAGGGGGTGGTCGATAAACCTGATGTAGTGGGTGCTATCTTCGGCCAGACCGAGGGTTTACTCGGCGAAGACCTCGACCTGCGTGATCTACAGAGAACCGGCCGCGTCGGCCGGATCGATGTCCAGATAACGACGAGGAGGGGGGAGACGAAGGGTGATATACTCATATCATCATCGCTCGACCGCGCAGAGACCGCGCTCCTTGCCTCGTCTCTCGAGACGATCGACCGGGTCGGGCCGTGCACAGCGCACATGAAAGTCGACCGCATCGAAGACATCAGGGTGACCAAACGGCGCAGAATCGTCGAGCGTGCCAAGGAGCTCCTCCTTGAGGATTTTGATGAAGGCGCCATAAACAGCGACGACCTGCTGGACGAGGTCCGGGAAGTCATCAGGATAGAGAAACTCGAGCTCCTCGGTGAAGCGAAGGTGCATGCCGGCCCGAATGTCATGGCCTCGGATGCCATCATCCTGGTCGAGGGACGGGCCGATGTTATCAACCTGCTACGCTACGGGATCAAGAACGCGGTCGCAGTCGAGGGGACCAACGTCCCGCAGATCATCATCGACCTCTGCTCACAGAAGACCGCGACGACCCTGCTGGATGGAGACCGGGGAGGAGAGCTGATCCTCCGCGAGCTTCTCCAGATAGCTGAGATCGACTTTGTGGCATACGCCCCACGGGGGAAGAGCGTCGAAGAGATGAGCCGCAAGGAGATTGTCAAGGCGCTCAGGAACAAAGTGCCAGTGGAGGTCATAGCGGATCATACACTCACTATGGGGGCGGCGGGGCAGACGTCTACGCAAACCGTCTCCGGTGTACGTGAGACACCAGTAGATGAACGGCCGCAGCAGCAAAGGGTCGGGGGCCGGGAGGACCAGAAGACACCCCCGACGCTCGGGGAACATATGGCCGATGTCCGGGACCGAAAGATCGCGCGCTTCCTCTCCCCGGATTACGCCGTTCTCCTGGAATCGAGCGCCACCGATCTTGAGGGGGCGCTCCGGACCCTGGGCGGCGATGTTGAGGGGGTTGTCGTCGACCGTGTCGTCGACCAGAGACTCCTCGACCAGATCAGCGGGAAGAACCTTGAGTTCGTGGCTGCCCGTGACTTTAAGGGGATCATAAAGCGTCCCCTCTCTATCAGGCTCATAAAAATAGGGTAAACCCCTGCGCCGGAGGTGCAGTTCCATGCACCCCCGGAGGTGGGGCTTCGGGGACAGGGCGGGGGTGAACCCCCGGGGTTGCACGGATACCGGTTTCCGGGCCGGCAAGCGTTTTTTAAGATCCGCCTCGCTCACTCCCGGATGCTCTCGGGGCCGATATCGATCCCCTCACCCGGTGAGAGAACCTGTACCCGGATCGATGTCGTCCGCTCGACGGCCTGCTTGAATTTCTGAGCATCCTGCTCGATGACAGGGAATGTATCGTAATGCATCGGGATCACGAGCTTTGCCCCGGTATACCGGGCCGCGATCATCGCCTCCTCGGGCCCCATCGTATAGCGCCCGCCGATGGGGAGGAGGGCCACATCCGGCCGGTAGAGATCCCGGATGAGCTGTATATCGGAAAAGAGCGCTGTATCGCCGGCATGGTAGACGCTGGTGCCGTCCATCGTTATGACGAACCCTGCGGCGACCCCTCCGTAAAAGCCCATCCCCTCATCCTCCAGCCACGATGAATGGAGAGCGGGGGTCATCGTAAACCCGACACCGTCCACGGTGATACTGCCGCCGATATTCATGGGTTCGGCAGGGATACCCTTCGCCGCCAGGTATTTCGCTACCTCGTTGATAGCGACCGTCTTCTTCCCGAGTTCTACGGTCATGCCCAGGTGGTCTGCATGGGCGTGCGTCACGGCGACGATATCGGGGTCTACCGGGAGCGAACCCCCGGGGATAAAGGGGTCGATGAGAACCGTCCGCGATCCCTCAAGACTGAAACATGCGTGGCCTAGCCAGGTCAACCTCATGGAGAAGAGATTGGTCTGCTCATTAAAAAATGTTCAGCAAAAAATGAGCAGAAGTTCAGAATTCTCCCATATCGATCGCCTCAGCAACGTCGATCGCCTCACTCAGGCCGTCATTGATGACGCCTCGCGTCATATGTTCGGAGAGATCGCGATCCTCCATCACATCCTTGATTCTCTCCAGGTAGGGATCCAGAGTCGTATCCTCCTGCTGTTCGATCACATGACGGTACTCACGGAGTGTGGATGGGCTCACGTTCAATTCCTCGCTGACTTCCTTCATCGTCTTCCCGGAATCGAGAAGCTCTACCATCAGTTCGCGATCGAACGGCATCTTGAAGTCAAGTTCCCTGAAGAGTTTGAGACGGACCCGTGCACGCGCTACGGTTTTACTCAATTTTTCATCACCGAGCGCTCTTGCGATCTCGGTATCGTTCTTCCCATCATAGTACGCAACCACGAGTTTTGCGAGCTGCCGCGGAGCAAGCTTGGTCTTGAAGTATCCCTGATCAAGGATCTCACGCATGATCAGAGCGATCTCGCGCTCAACAGCATCGCGGTCCCGGAGCGTACCGTGAACCTTCCTCATAGGCTCAACGATCGCCTTTTTGTTCGTGATGGTCGTGAACAGCTCAAGGAGCTGCTGCTTGCGGGTATCTTCTGCCATGTTCGTATCTCTCTGTTCTTTATTCCACCATCTGGCCTTGAAGACCGTTCATGACGGTCTTCAATATATATAGATGATCCCCGGGCCGGGGCGTAACGCTCCCTACATTACAACTGCTAGAATTTAAATCTTCCCATATAATTCATTCGAGTAAAAAGATCATTTCGAAAGATGTGCTCTGTTTTCGTGGTAAGGTGATTAATTCTTGAAATAATTAATGAAGCTGTGTTGATGCCTCCGGAAGTATAATTTCGTATTTCACAACCAGTGTAAAATTGTACTCGATCTACATTGATGGCCGTCCCCATAAATAGTATAGGTGTCTCTCATCCGTAGCAGGACAGTCATACATCGAAAGTATGAACACGAGAGCCGGATTACCGGATTCCGGATCTATTCCGGGTGGTACGAAGAGGGGGACTACGCGCATTCCGGCATGACCCTCTCCCAACCGCCCGCGCTGATTCTTTCATACAGGGGTATATCGCGCCCCCCTTACCCTGATCCGACGCGGGAGCATGAAAGAAGCATCGATCCGGTATGCGCCGGACGGAGCGGTATTTCCTGAAATGCCATCATCTGCGAAGGGAAACCCTCCTCAAACTGCCCATTTCGCGAAGAATCGTCTCCCTGCACGAGGAGGGGAACCATTCTTTATTAGCCCCGGCGCTCAAGTGTACTGCAAGACTATGGCCGAAACGAGCGATATTTACGAGAAAGTCATGGATGTGGCCAGAAGACGTGGTTTTGTCTGGCCTTCATCCGAGATATACGGATCCGTCGCCGGTTTTATCGATTACGGTCCGCTCGGAGCGATGATGAAGAGGAACATAGAGAACCTCTGGCGGACGTTTTACGTCTTTCAGGAAGGCTACTACGAGATCGAATGCCCCACCGTCGGAGCCGAAGCAATATTCATCGCATCCGGCCACGTGAAGGAGTTCGCCGACAAGATGGTGCAGTGCCCGCACTGCGGCGAATACCTCCGCGCCGACCACATCGTGGAGGATAGCGGCATCACGAACGCCGGCGCGCTCTCGGCCGAGGCGCTCCAGGAAGCGCTCCATGAACTGCCCTGCCCCATCTGCGAGGAACCCCTGGGTGATGCGGGTGTCTTTGCATTCAACCTGATGTTTGAGACCACCATCGGCCCGGGTTCGCAGCGGAAGGGATACCTGCGCCCCGAGACCGCCCAGGGCATATTCACCGATTTCCCCCGTCTCCTGCGTTTTTACCGGGACAAACTCCCCTTCGGCGCGGTCCAGATAGGAAAATCGTATCGGAATGAGATCTCCCCCCGCCAGGGTATGATTCGGCTGCGGGAGTTCACCCAGGCAGAGGCCGAGATCTTCGTCCACCCCGAAGGAAAAGACAACCACCCCACCTTCTACCGCTACGCTGACTACACCGTACCCCTCCTCACCATCGACCGGCAACAGGATGACCGGGAACCCCTCACAGCTACGATGCGCGTAGCGGTGGATGAAGGGGTGATCGTAAACGAGTACGTCGCCTACTACGTCGCGCTCACCCACCAGATCCTGGTCGCCA
>JAAZID010000267.1 GCA_012510295.1 Methanomicrobiales archaeon
ACCTCCGGCCGGTTCGCCCGCCCCTCTGAACCACTTGAGGCAAACCTCCCCTACATCGCCGATCTCGTGCGGAAGCGGGAGGCCGCGTGCGCTGTGATCCACGATGGGGATGCCGACCGGATGATGGCGTTTGATGAACGGGGGCGCTACATCGACGGCGACCATCTCCTCATGCTCTTTGCAAAATACCTGGATTGTAAGCGCGTGGTCACCACCGTCGATGCCACCATGGCGATTGAGGAGGTCGCAGAGGTCCACCGCACACCGGTCGGTGATAGTTTCGTCTCCGAGGAACTCCTCTCCTGGGGAGATTTCGGCGGGGAGGCATCGGGGAGCTGGATATTTCCTTCGCACTCTTACTGCCCTGACGGGGTCTACGCCGCGGCCCTGCTCTGCGAGATCGCTTCCGAGTGGTCGATCGCTGAAGAACTGGACCGGATGCCCCGGTACACCCTTCTCCGGGAGTCGTACCGCATCACGTCATCCCGTGAGATCATGGCAGCGATGGGGGCGGATGATCCGACGCACGGCATCCGCTTCGATGATGACGACGGCTGGTACCTGATCCGGGCGAGCGGCACCGAACCCAAGATCCGGATCACGGCGGAAGGGAGGACGCCGGCAAAGGCAAAGGAGATGCTTGATGCCGGGAGCGTGGTCTTTGAGAGAGCACGACGTGCAGCAAACAGAGGAGTGGAGTAACATGCAGTGTGTAGTACTTGCAGCAGGAGAGGGGAAGCGGATGCGGCCCCTGACCGCCCGGCGCCCGAAGGTGATGCTTCCTATCGCCAACCGACCGATGATGGAACACCTGGTTCTTGCAGCCCGCGATGCGGGGATAACGGATTTCGCCTTTGTCGTCGGCTACTTTGAGCGTGCGATCCGGAACCACTTCGGGGACGGGAGCAACTTTGGTGTGAATATCACGTACGTGACCCAGCGCCACCAGCTCGGGACCGGCGATGCTCTCCGGGCGACGAAGGGTCTCGTGGACGACCGATTCCTCCTCCTCAACGGGGATATGGTA
Organism: Methanomicrobiales archaeon; assembly: GCA_012510295.1. Taxonomy (GTDB): domain Archaea; phylum Halobacteriota; class Methanomicrobia; order Methanomicrobiales; family Methanoculleaceae; genus Methanoculleus. Next base: position 1,028 of record JAAZID010000267.1, read on the forward strand.
CTCCGGCGTGACGACATCGAGCAGATCTGCCGGATGGGCGCCCCCTGTATGGGGATTCACGAGACCGACCACCCGCAGGACTACGGCGTGGTGACCGTGGCGAGCGACCATATCGTGGGTCTTGAAGAGAAGTCCGAACGCCCGAAGAGCACCCTCATCAACGCGGGAGCATACCTCTTCGACCCCGGGATATTCGATCTCCTCGCGGGGATCTCGATATCCGGCCGGGGCGAGTACGAACTGACCGATGCGCTCGCATCCTATATTGAGGAAGGAACGCTCACCGCGTATACCCTGTCGTACTGGCTCGATGTCGGGCAACCGTGGGATCTCCTCGATGCAAACGAGGCACTCCTCTCCGCAAAGGCTCACGAGCAGCATGGGATCATCGAGGGCGGGTGCACCATCCCCGATTCCGTGAGCATCGGCAAAGGGACCGTGATCAGGGCCGGAACCTATATCGAGGGCCACTGTGTCATCGGCGAGAACTGCATCATCGGCCCCCACGCCTACATCCGCGGTTCTACAGCTATCGGCGACGACTGTCACATCGGGCATGCGACCGAGATCAAAAACTCTATCGTCATGCCCTCGACGAACATCCCCCACTTCAACTACGTCGGTGACAGCGTCATCGGGAGCGGGTGCAACCTCGGGGCCGGGACCAAGGTCGCAAACCTCCGGCACGACAACGCACCGGTGAAGGTCTGCGGGAAGACTACCGGCAGGAGGAAGTTCGGGGCTATCGTCGGCGATAACGTCCTCTTCGGGATCAACTGTTCGGTCAACGTCGGAAGCCTCATAGGGAGCAACACCCGGGTAGCCCCCCACTCCCTTGTGGAGGGGTGCATCGAGGAAGGTTCGATCATCAGGTGATATGATGCAGGCAGTCATACTGGCAGCAGGAGAGGGGAGCCGTCTCCGACCGCTCACCCGGAGTAAACCCAAAGCCATGATCCCGGTTGCGAACCGGCCGATCATCGAGTACGTCATCGACGCACTGCTTGAGAACGCCATCCGCGATATCGTTGTGGTGGTAGGATACCGCAAAGAGCACGCCATCCGTTACCTCAACAAGCTTGACGCTCCGGTCCAGGTCGTTGTGCAGGAGCGCCAGCTCGGGACAGCTGACGCCCTCCGGGCGGCGAGATCAGAGATAACCGAGGATTTCCTCCTCCTCCCGGGGGATAACTACATAAACGCCGAATCGGTTGCCCGTATCAAGAAGGAACGAAACGCCATGCTCGTGGCCGAGCACCCGAGTCCTTCAGACTTCGGTGTTGTGGTGATCAGGGAGGGCGTCGTCCGCGATATCATCGAGAAGCCTGAGGGCGCCCCTACGTTCACGGTATCGACCGGGATATACTCGTTTACACCCGATATCTTCTCCTATCTCCATACAAACGAGATCCCCGATGCCCTCTCCGCCATGATCGCGTCGGGACATGCGATACGCGCGATCCCGGCGGATGACTGGCAGGATGCCATCTACCCCTGGGATCTCCTGAAACTCAACAGCCGGATGCTCAAGGGGATCCACCCGGAGATCGGCGGGATGGTCGATGCATCCGTCACCCGCCGGGGGGTGGTGCGTATCGGTACCGGGACGACCATCGGCCCGAACACCGTGATATATGGCCCCGTCACCATCGGGTGCGACTGCAATATCGGCCCGAACACCGTGATCATGCCCGACTCAAGCATCGGTGACCGGGTGGTGCTTGAACCCTTCACCTACGTCGCTGACTCTATCATCATGGATGACGTCACCGTAGGCTCTCACTCAAGGATCGTCTCCGCCGTCTTTGGTCAGGGGTGCATCCTTGCCGATCACACCACGACGTACGCCTCTGCGAGTTTCATGGAGGTCGGGGATCGAGTGCTAAAGGAAGAGTTTGGTGCAATCCTCGGTGATGGTGTCCGTGCAGCACCCTTCACAACATTTAAGAACTGTATTGTGGGTAATGGTGTCACCATAGGGGAGGGAAAGACCGTGACCGGTCTCATTGAGGATAACGTGAGGGTGATCTGATGTGTGGAATTGTCGGCTACATCGGACGGCGCGATGCAACGCCGGTTTTGATAAGCGGGCTGAAGCGGCTCGAGTACCGGGGGTATGACTCGTTCGGTATCGCGACGGTCGGGAGTGCGCTTGAGATCTACAAGAGGACCGGCAGCATATCCGAT
>JAAZID010000268.1 GCA_012510295.1 Methanomicrobiales archaeon
CATCTTACTCGCGTGGTTCTGACGAGATCTACGCGGTCGCGGTCGCCCTCCGCTACCCTGACCTCACCATCATTGAGCGGGCCTTTGCCCGTGTCACGACAACGTTCCCCTACATCCCCGGGCTCCTGACCTTCCGGGAAGGCCCCGCCCTCGTCGAGGCTTTCTCGCGATTGCAGTCGGAACCCGATGTCATCTTCTTCGACGGCCAGGGGATCGCCCATCCCCGGGGGCTCGGCATCGCAAGTCACATGGGCATCCTGCTGGACCGGCCAACCATCGGGGTCGCAAAGAGCCTCCTCGTGGGCACGGTGGAAGATCCAGGGGCCACCCGGGGCTCGACAAGCCCGATGCTCCATGACGGCGAGACGATCGGTATGGCGGTGCGGACAAAAGATCGGACGAAGCCGGTCTACATATCGGTAGGCCACCGGATAGATCTCTTTCGGGCGGTCGACCTCGTGCTTGCAACCGCCCGGGGATACCGCCTCCCTGAACCGACCCGGCAGGCCCACCTCTTCGCAAATGTGGTCAGGAGAGCGGGGGGCAACATAACTCTCCTGGGTGAAGGGTAGCAGGACGAAATGGTTATCACCGCCTGAGCCCTATATGCGCCCATGGCCGCCCGGCGCGGTACAGACCTCCGGGAAGGCTGGAGTGTGATGTATGTCCCTGAGATTACAGACTGCTATTTTGTGGAGGCGGTAAAGGATGGCCGCGCGCGAGATTGTACCGGGCGTCTTCTCTGTCGGCGTCATCGACTGGGATCGCCGGATGTTCGATGAGCTGATCCCGCTCCCCGACGGCACCACCTACAACAGCTACCTGGTGCAGGGCGGTGATGCGACAGCGCTGATCGATACCGTCGACCCTGCGATGACCGCAGGCCTCATGGGGAACCTTGATCGGCTCGGCGTCGAGAAGATTGACTATATCATCTGCAACCATGCCGAGCAGGATCACTCGGGCTCGATACCCATGGTGCTCGACCGGTTCCCGGGGTCGAAGGTGGTGACGAACGAGAAGTGTCGCGATCTCCTGATCGACCATCTCCATCTCTCTAAAGACCGCATCATCACCATCGGCGACGGGGAGACCCTCCCCCTCGGGGGAAAAACCCTTGAGTTCATCCTGGCTCCCTGGGTCCACTGGCCGGAGACGATGCTCACCTACCTCCGGGAAGACCGGATCCTCTTTACCTGTGACTTCCTCGGATCGCACTACGCGACGACCTCCCTCTACGTCCCCGACGAGAGTGAGGTCTACGATGCAGCGAAGCGCTACTACGCCGAGATCATGATGCCGTTTCGCTCAAGCATCAAGGGTCACCTGGAGAAACTCGGGACACGTGATATCGATATAATCGCACCGAGTCACGGTCCGCTCTACGATAAACCGGAGTTTATCATGGACGCATACCGGGATTGGACGGGTGATGCGGTGAAGAACGTGGTGGTGCTTCCCTACGTCTCCATGCACGGGAGCACGCAGGCGATGGTCGATCACCTCGTCGATGCCCTGATGCAGAGGGGTGTCGAGGTCGAACCGTTCAACCTCCCGGTGACCGATATCGGTGACCTCGCAAAAGCCCTCGTGGATGCCGCGACGGTGGTTATCGGGGCGCCGACACTCATATTCGGCCCTCACCCGCAGGTCGTCTACGCCGCGTATCTCGCAAACCTCCTCCGGCCAAAGGCCCGTTACGCGACGGTGATCGGGTCGTACGGATGGGGTGGGAAGACCGTCGATACCCTGAAGGATATGCTCGGCCGGCTCAAGGTCGAGTTCATCGAACCGGTCTACATCAAGGGCTATCCGAAGGAGGTAGACTTCGGAGCACTTGACCGGCTCGCCGATGAGATCCGGAAGAAACACGAGGAGGCAGGGATCATCGCCTCCTGAGGGGCTCCCTCGAGAGATACTCCCTGCCTCGTGGAGACCGCCACGGCCCGACCTCACCGGTCCCGGGCTTTCCGGTCTCTTCCTGCTTTTCGCTTCCAGCATAGAACCCGATCG
>JAAZID010000269.1 GCA_012510295.1 Methanomicrobiales archaeon
CCGGTGACGACATACTCTTCGGTCTGCATCTCCATCCTGTTTATATGTGGTGAGTGAGTATATTCTAGCATGGCGAAAAAATCTGGCGGAAGGCTGGTATCCTCTGCCGGCCTGGTCAACTACTACGATAGCGAGGATCACCGGGCCATCAATATTGGCCCGATAACTGTGCTCATCGCAACCATAGTGATCGGGGTGGCAGTCTTTATCCTGAATGCCATCTTCTAATCCTTTTTGTTCTTCAGGGCGGCCCTGATGATATCCTCTTTCTGCGTGAAGTAGACCGCGTCGTGTCCGTTCCAGGCCCTGCAGTTACGGAAGACCACTGCGGGGATGCCCTGGTGGCTCTCGCCCATGACGAAGTTTGCGAAGGCTGCAATCTCATCGACCACTGCTTCCTCGGTTATCTCAAGGACGTGGCCGAAGAGATCGGTGTCGCCCCGGTAGTCGTTGATCGCGGTCATCCCCGCCCAGCCGATGGCGATACCTGTCTGGCCGCGCCGAAACGACCTTCCGCAGGTGTCGGTGATGATAACCCTGACATCCTTCTTCGTGATCTCCTGGATCGCGTCCCGGACCTCTGTGGCGGCCCCCATGGGGTCGGGCGGGAGGATGATGATATGGCCGTCCTCGATGTTGCTGTGGTCGACGCCTGCGCGCACGCCGATGTGGCCGGAGGGCACCTCTGAGAGGATGAACGGGTGTTCGAGCAGGATGTCGCTCGACGAGTCCAGGACCGCCTGCACAAATCGGGGGTCTTCCTTCGTCTTTGCGGCGATCCGCACGGCTTCAGCGCCGGGGGTGATGGTGGCAAGGTCGCGGGTGAAGCCCTTTGCCTTTGAGTAGACGGACGAAGCGATGGTGAGGATATCTCCATCCTCAAACATGACCCGATCGCAGATCAGGGCCGGAAGGTCGTCACCTTTTCGGATCAGGGGGAGGCCCTGAACGCCGATTACCTGGATCTCCATGGTGTTCACAGGTAACTGGTCGTATTCGATCGCAGAAAAATGCTCGGATCTTCTGCGGAGCGGTACGGGCAGTTTCCCGTGATACCTTCCCTGTCCCGGCCCGTGGCGCGTGATCGGCTTTCCTGTCGCTCGTGAAGGCTTACGGCATCCGCATCTCCAGGTTCACGCAGCCGGCGTCTCGCATCCGGGGTCTATTCCCCTCAGCGCGCCGCCGCCGGCACCTCCTCCCCGATGGTGAAGAGATCGCGCAGGGAGTCCCTGATGCAGGCCTCGAAAGTGTCCCGCACGTGGGTATGAGCGATCTCCAGCCAGCCGGCCACCCCGTCGAGCGGGATTACGCTTCCTCCCCTGTGGGAATCCACACATGCCGTATTGTGGGTTTGTTGCCGATCGAGATTGCAGATGCTGGTAAATATTCACCGTGTGGAGATAGAGCAGCCCTTCGGGCCCGTGGATATGATACAGCTACCTCCGTGATGCAAGTATCATCCCTGATAGCCGGGAGGCCCCGCCCGCGAGCGCGGGGGTAGTTCACTGAAAAGATCCATAACGTGTGGAGCTAGCGGGAGGGAGGAGGAACCTGCCTCGGGCAGGAGATCCCCCTGAATACAGAGTAATGTAATAGTATGAGTTATACAGATAACAAGTTTCAATAGATTTATAAAGTACTACTATTCATAGAAAACCGATGACAACATATGAACATTCTTCAGAACTTGTTAACGTGGATGGGGCGCGGGATGCCGGGAACCCGACTATCCTGCCCTTCTCAGAAGTGGTCAGGTTCCACGGGCATCTCTGCCCCGGGGTAACCCTCGGCTACTGCGCATCAAAGATTGCGCTTCAGGAGTTACGTGCAGGCCGGGATGTGGATGAGCAACTGGTCGCCATAGTCGAGAACGATGCATGCGGCATC
>JAAZID010000270.1 GCA_012510295.1 Methanomicrobiales archaeon
CAAGTGCGGATCGGATGAACTTCGGCCCAAGTCCCGAGAACGGAAGGCGTAACGCCGAAATACATCCGGCCCACACCGGTATACTTTTTTGGTATTGTTATTGCCGGGATCCCTCTCTCACCGGAGGGCATCCATCCGGCGCGCCGCTCACCGGGAACGCTCCCGCATATGCGCTATTTTTTATCTCTGTCACCCCTCCGGGGTAGTTCCTGCCACGTTTCGCCGTCTGGATCTGACATCGCCTCATTCGCTACATTGCATATGACATCAGGTTTTCCAGGGGTCATATTCTGGAGAGAGACTGGATGGTCAGGAATCCCGGCGCCGCTCCCCGGTAGGGCCCGGGGAGGCAGGTCCGCGCCCTTGCGGGTGTCTCGCTTGAGGTCGCCAGGGGCGAGTTCGTCGGGATCGGTAAGTCGACGCTCCTGCATGCCCTCGGTCTCCTCGATCGGCCGACGTCGGGGAGTGTCACGATCGACGGGACCGATGTCCTCGCACTCTCCGATCACCAGAGAACCCTCTTCCGGCTGAACCGGCCTGGCTACGTTTTTCAGGATTACGCGCTCATCGGCGAACTCACGGCGCTGGAGAACGTCTACCTGACATCGCTTGTCAGGGGGGCCGAAAAGGAGGAGTACCTCAGTCGAGGTGCTGAGATCTTCGCTCGTGTGGGCCTCGGTGAGCGGATGGATCACCGGCAGAGCGAACTCTCCGGGGGGAACAACAGCGGGTGGCGATCGCCCGGGCGCTCGTGAACAGCCCGGATATCCTGCTCGCTGATGAGCCCTGTGCGAACCTTGACAGCCAGACCTCGAAGAGTATCCTCGATCTCTTCGCCCGCTTAAACGAGGATCTCGACCAGACGATCGTGATGGTCTCGCATGAGGAGTGGCACAAAGAATACTTCTGCCGTATCGTTACTCTCCATGACGGGCGGATCAGGGATATGCAGGAGTGCCGGAGAGGATCTGTGCCCGGGGAGGAGGGTGGTCCGTAGTGCTCCGGGATATCTCATGAGTGTCCGGGCACTCTATGAGGTTGCCCGTCGGTAACGCGAGGATGTGCCGGGCAATGATGGGCTCGGTTATACCGGCAACAGCCCCTCTGCGCCAACTCCCGGGTATTCTGGTGGAGGTTTTTCCGGGTTCTTGCGGGGAAAATAGCGGAGCAATATTTTTATACGATATAGGTTATACCCGGCCGGCCGGTGAGAGAGATGCAGGAAGTCAGGACATTCAGGTGCAGGGATCTCGGCCTTGCATGTGAGTATGAGGAGATGGCGGAGAGCGAGAACGAGCTCATGAAGCGGGTCGAAGGGCACCTTCAGACGGCTCATCAGATGGATCCAGGCCATCCGGAAGTGCAGGAGAGGATCCGCCAGGCGATGAGGTGAAGGGGCGTACAGCCTCCTCCAGGTGGATGGTAGGCCACTACCAGATCACCCCACTCTCTTTTGTGGTGTGCTATCCCGGGCGATCCGTCTCCCCGCAGCCATGTTCACGTGACGAAGTCTCACCTCGCCCTGCATGAGCAAAGATAGAGAGCTGCCAGCCCGGATAGAGAGGTAGCCCTCCCCCGTGGCTACGGGAGAGCGCGGTGCATCACTCGATAGTGAAGCCCACCTTGAATGCAGTCTCGTCTCCGGTTACACCCTCCCAGGGACGCCAGTAGATCGCGGAGAACTCGGCGGTACCGCTCTCCGGGGCGATGTACTGCCACTCATGCATGCCGCCGGCGCCCACGAGCCCTGTGTCGGGCGGGGTGAACACGTCGCTCACATACTGCAATCCACGGGTCGAGGTGATGTTCCACTCGTAGCCGGTCGTCGGATTCTCAGCGAGGCTGATCGTGATCTTGCTCCCCGCCGGGAGTGTGACGTCTGCGTTGTTATCCGTCTCGTTGAATGTGTACTCTCCTACCGGCGCGGGGGGTTCGTCCGGGGTTTCGGGATCATCCAGCTGCGATATGCAACCGGCGCCGAAGATGCATGCTGCCACGAACACGGCGATCAATATCGCGCGGATCTGCTTTGAAAGAATCATATGGGGAGTTGCCTTTCTGTATATAAATATGTTGCTTCTGGATTGCCGGCACCCTGCCTTGATTGGAGACATTCGCCGTATTCTGCACCCTGTGGTTGTGACGCACCGCTTCCCGGGGAGCTCTCCCATTTTCCCGCCTACTCCATGGGCGAAGATATCCTCCAGGTAGACCAGAGAATGGCAGGGGCATTATCTTGATCACAAGCTGCCTTTATATCTCACGGCGGCACACTCCGCCCACACTGCGAGGGGGGAGAGATGAAGACTACAAACCGCTGGCTGGTGTCGCTAACGTTCCGTGTGACGGTGAGCGGCATTCAGTCAAAGGATGATTCAGTGACCGCAGGTCTTGAACAGCTGAGGCAGAACCTGAATAGGGGGGAGGATATCCCGATGGAGGCGAGCGTCCGGAGGATCACAAACCCCGTTGAGAATGAGCCCATCTTTGGCATAAAGTGGTGAGCGAGGAGGCTGGTGCAGGTCGGCAGGAAACTATTTTCTACCCCTGCCACCTCATCAGGATCCATGGTTGAGCTGCCCGATACGGTTGCCCTTGATGTGGTCATCCTGCCGCCCGGACCGATCATGGATATGGTGATCGGCGCAAACCGGATCCTGCTCGCCGGCAACCCGGGTGGAGGGATACGCCTGGATAAAGAGGGCTCTCTCCCGCACATCTCAGTTGCGATCTTTTCGGCGAAACGCGAGGATATCCCGGAGATAGCCAGTAAAATCGACCGGATAACCCGGCGGTGCTCCCCCATGGCCCTGACGATCGATGCCATCGCGAAGCGCCGGGCGGGCACAGGGGGGACCGTCTCCGTCTTTCACATCCCACGGCCGGATATCCTCCAGCTCTTCCACAAGGTCGTGATGAACGCCATAATGCAGTATATGTCTCCACCGACCGGCCCGGAGATCTTTTCAGGTGAAGCGTCTCAAGCGTCTCTTGACTGCCTCCTCCAGTTCCCGAAGTCCTCCGCATATGCACGCTACTCTCCGCACATCACGCTCGGGTTTGGCGATCTCCCGGAGCTGATCCCCGGGATCGACCTTCCCGTCCGGTTCGAAGCGACGAGGGTCGCCATATGCCACCTGGGCAACCACTGCACCTGCCGGAGGGTCATCGCCCAATTCGACTTCGGTGTCAATCGTCGCCCGTGAGTGGTGTCAGATTGGTATAGAGGAGCGGTTCGCCGCCGGGAAACGTTCTTAACTGCGGCATTCGCAATATCTTGCATGAATATGGTCGCGGCCAGATGTGCACCCCGGGGTGAGCGCCGCGTATGAGGCTGACGGTCCTTGTGGATAACACTGCTCTCACCGATCGTTATTTCCTTGCAGAACCCGGGCTCTCGATCTACATCGAGGATGGGGAGAACCGTATCCTCTTTGATGCCGGCTACTCGGGTATCCTCATCGACAACGCATGGAAGATGGGTATTAATCTTCTCGATCTCGGGGAGGTTGTCCTCTCGCATGGCCACCTTGACCACACCTGGGGTCTCGACGCTCTCATCCGGCTCCACACCGAAGCGATCATCGAAGGTCGGAGACGTACTGAACCCACGTTCATCGCCCACCCCGATGCTTTCCTCACCCGGAGCTATGGTGGCATAGGGGAGATCGGGTGTCACCTCTCGGTCGAGGAACTCTTCCGGCATGGAAAAGTTCTCCTCACCGCCGCACCCCTCTGGCTGACCGAGAATCTGGTCTTCCTCGGCGAGATCGAGCGGCGGTTCGAGTTTGAACAGGTGCCTCCGCTCGGCTACATCTACACGCCCGACGGTATCAGGGACGATCTCATCGCAGACGATACCGCGCTTGCCTGCAAGACACCGGAGGGGCTTGTTATCGTGACCGGTTGCTCCCATGCAGGGATATGCTCGATCATCGAGCAGGCACGTGAGGTCTGTGGTGAGGATCGGGTCGCCGATGTCATCGGGGGGTTCCACCTTGAGGAACCGCAACCGGGACAGTTGCAGGGGGTCGTCGACTACTTCTCAGAGGTACGACCGGCGGCCCTCCACCCCTGCCACTGCACCGGCCTTGCGGCAAAGATCGCTCTCTCGAAGGTGGCGGATGTCCGGGAGACGGGCGTTGGACTGCACCTGGAGTACGGATGATCGGGGTCAGAAGTCCATCTCGCCGGTGATCTCGCGGAGCGCCCGCCGGATCGCCGTCCTCACTTCAGGTTCCTCCTCGCTCTTGAGCGCGCTGGAGAGGACGTCGACCGATCGTGCGTCGCAGAGTTTCCCGAGCGCATCGGCAGCAGCTATCCTGACATCCTTCTTCGCATCCCCGAGGAGGGGGTGGAGCGGTTCGACCGCGCGCGGGTCTCCGATCTCGCCGAGCGCCCAGGAGGCGCCGCGCCGTATCCAGCGATCAGGGTCGGTGAGGAGGGCGAGGAGAGGGTCCACCGCCCGGGCATCCTGGAGCTTCCCGAGCGCATTTGCTGCGATCCAGCAGACCTCGTTCTCCTGATCTTGCAGCGCGGCTATCAGCGGTTCAACGGCCCTCGGATCGGCGCATCCTCCCAGTGCCTCAGCAGCCCGCAGGCGGTAGGGGGTGCTCTCGTGCTCGAGCTGCTCGATGTATTTCTCGAGATTCTCTTCCCGCCGTTTCTCCCTGTCTTCCATGAGACGTTTTACCGAGCGTTCTATGCCCATGTCACCAGATTCTACTACAGACCTGATGGTGTTTACGGTATGGTACCGGTGCAAAAACTCCTCTTTCGTGGTCGGTGTATCGCTATCTGTGGGGATATTTACCCCTTCGGAGAAACCGGGTGCGGTGATGCGGTTGTTGTAGTACCCTTCCTCCGGGAGGCCTGACAGCGCTATTTTTCTCCAAAAGCGCCGGGATATCGAAACCATGAAATATTTTACGGCTGATACAAGGCTAATGGCAGAAGGCAGGCTCAAGATTGTCGTGTTTGGTTCGTTCAATGCGGGTAAGTCCAGTTTTATCCAGGCACTCGATCCCGGGAGCCGCCACATCGAGGCTACCTCAGGGGAGGGTTCCACGACTATCGCCTTCGATTTCGGCAGACTGCAGGCGGAGGGGCAGGCGGTCTACCTATTCGGGGCGCCGGGGCAGGAGAGGTTCGAGTTCGTCAGGGAGATCCTCGAGCGGGGGATGGATGGCGCGATCATCATTGTGGATGCTACCAGGGGGGTGGATGCGACGACGCGGCACCTCTACGACCGCCTGAAGGAACTCAGTGTTCCGTTTGTGTTCATGGCGAACAAATGTGATTGTTCTGACGCTGTTCCCGGAGATATCAGCCGCGATATGCCAGGAGAGACGGTCTATCCCATCTCTGCGCATAATGGGGAGAATGTTCGTGCAGCACTGGACGCCTTTGTTGCCACCCTGATTGCCCGGTAGCGATCAATTATTTTCGTTCCCGGATCACACTATCTTGAGGATCTGGATACAAAAGATGACCCATCAAAAGACCTATATTCGGGAGATCGCCCGGCGACTCTCTGAGTTCCTTGCAACCGGGAGCGCTGAAGACCTTATAGCCTTGCTGGTTGTGGAGAGCGAGCTTCGAGGGCCCCGTGGCAACCGGGATCTCGCCCGGGCGTTTGCTGATGTCGTCAGGGAATATGCGGCAGCTGATGCCGGTGATTGTCGGACCCTCTGGAACCTCTGTACTGAGTTCGCATGCACCTCCCCTGAGGGCGCCCCGGCAGGTGATCCGCGCGAAATTCTCCCCTTCTGTGGAGTCTGCGGCATCGCGGCGATCGGTACTATCACAGCCACATTTACCGGGATGGCACTCGCCCGGTTGCAGGATGCCTCCCTCGATCCCCGCCCATGGGTGGGGGAGGGGGTGGCACTCGGGGTCCGCGACCTCCTCGCCGCCCGGCAGGAAACGACTGTCGCCGGACTGGAGGGGTGGGTTGAGTCCGGGTCGTGGCTCCCCATGCGGGCGGCCGCTGCCGGTATTGCGGAGTCCGACCTCAACGAGGAGCCGGAACTGGCCGAAGCGGCGCTAAAGCTGCACCGCAAGATCCTGATCCGGATCTACACGGCAGGGGAACGCCAGTCAGAGGGGTTTATAGCCCTCAAAGGGGCACTCGGGTATACACTCGGCCGGGTCGTCATGGCCCTGCCCGGGATGGGGTTTGAGTACCTCCGCCAGCTCGCAACCCTCGATGACCATGATGTCAGGTGGATCATCAGGGAGAACCTGGAACGTGATGCCCTCCAGCGTCAGTATCCCGAGACGGTGCGACATCTCCGGGCAAAACTCGCATAGTTGAGTTGGGGCGTGTTCGCCGCCGGCCGCCACCACCCGGCACTGAACAACGCAGGAGCTACAGGGGGCGTCCGGGTCTCATGAAACTCCCACCACCGGTGCCGATGCGATGTTGAGCGCTGCATTTGCATCGGCATCTCCGGAGTACCCGCATGCGGGACAGGAGAACTTCTTGCCCTTACGGATACCGGGTCTGCCGCACTGGCTGCAACACCTGGACGTGAACGCTGGATCCACGTAGGCGATCCTGACCCCGGCGCCCTGTGCCCTCCTCTCGATCAGTTTCTGGAGGTGATAGAACGAGCCCTCACGCCGGGAGAACGCGAGAGGGGTGCCACGTTTCTTCCGGCCTGTAAACCCTGCGCCTGTGAGATCCTCAAGTTTGATGCCGCACCAGAGCTGCCGGGCCATCTTCACGATCTCTTTTGCGATCCTCTGGTTCTGGTTGGCGCGGTCGCGGTCCGGGTATCCTGATATATCGCCGAGCATCACTACCCCCCCGCTCACCGGGTGCGCGACGACAGCGACGTGGCCGGTGGTGTTGAGGTCGACGCCGATCCAGTCGTCAGGTATCAGACATTCTCTGAATACGACATCGTTCTCTCTGTGCCCCTTCATGTAATGGAAGAGACTGGTGGCCGAAAGCCCATATACCCATCGGGACTCTACCGCTCAGAGACCGTAACGCTCCCATGCTTCTTCTACGTGTAGCGCCTGCATACCGAGCTTCCGGGGCGCAAGGACGTCATTTTCGCAGGTATCCCCGATGAAGAGGGCGTCAGGGGGGCTCAGCCCCATCCTCTGGAGGGCAGCCGCGTATATCCGGGGATCGGGCTTTTTGTACCCGAGGTCCGATGAGAAGATGACGACCTCAAACCGGCCGTAGAGGTCGAGTGCCCGCACCTCCTGTTCTGAAAAGACCCGCTGCCCGTTCGAGACGATGCCGAGCTTCCCTGCACCGAAGAGATCGAGCAACTTCAGGCTCTTCCTGATCACCCCGAGTCGCCTGAGAGAGGCCGCCCGGAACGCACGTGCTGCATCAACCCCGAGCTGGTCGAGATCAACATCCCCCATACTGTGTTCGGCACAGATGCCGGCAAAGACCTCCTCGACCCGCACCTCGGGGTAGCGCTCTCCGGTCCGGTCAAGCGCCTCCCGCACTCCCTGGAGGTAACCGTCCCGCAGGGATTCGGGTGCGATCCTGACTCTCTGGTAGAGGAGCCAGCGGGAGAGGCACCGGTAGGTCCTGATATCACGCTCATCGGTCAGGATATCGATGAGCGTTCCGTAGCAGTCGAAGAGGACGCCTGCTACATCGGTCCTGCGGCGAGGCATGCCTCCGCCTCCTCAAGCAGCCAGTCGCGTTCGGCCGCCCGCCAGGGCAGCCGGGCGATCCTGAGGTAACCGAGCGCCATGAAGAACGGAAGGTCGCGGGTATAGTGCCGGAACTCTTCTTCGCCGCTACAGTAATGCCAGAGCAGGTGGCCGATGTAGCCCTCGGCCCGGGCGTTCGCCGACGATGCCTTGATCTCTGCGGCGAGGATACCGAGATCGCGGATTGGGTGTGCGTGGTTCCGGGAGCCTTCAAAGTCGATAGCCCAGATGCCGTTGCCGGCGAGATAGTTTGAGGGTGTGGCATCGCCGTGGATCATGCACCCTTCGTCCTGGTTGATCCTGGTGCTGTGCCACCACGCCCCGAGCAGGCGGTTGTACCGCTCCCGCAGGGATCCCGGGAGCTGGTTCTGGTCGAGCAC
>JAAZID010000036.1 GCA_012510295.1 Methanomicrobiales archaeon
CCCATGCGGCGTGCCACCCGGGCGGCATCCATCGCGACGTTCCCGCCGCCGATCACCGCCACGCGCCCCCCGTGCAGGACCGGCGTATCGAACTCAGGGAACGCATCGGCGTGCATCAGGTTTACCCTCGTGAGGAACTCGTTTGCCGAGTAAACACCGTTGTAGTTCTCTCCCGGGATTCCCATAAACGCAGGCAGTCCCGCTCCGGTCGCGAGGAAGACAGCGTCGTAGCCGAGGAGGTCATCGACGCTGAGGCTCCTCCCCACGAGGTAGTTCTTCTTCAGCCTGACACCGAGGTCGAGCACCTGGTCGATCTCCGCCCTGACGACATCATCCGGCAACCGGAATGCCGGGATGCCGTAGGTCAGGACGCCACCAGCCTCGTGGAGTGACTCGAATATCGTGACGGCATGACCGGCACGGGCGAGTTCAGCCGCAGCCGTAAGCCCTGCCGGGCCGGATCCCACGACCGCCACACGCTTTCCCGTCGGCCGGGCAGTCTCGGGGAGCTCGATACCGTTCTGTCGCTCCCAGTCTGCCACAAACCGCTCGAGCGCACCTATCCGGATCGGGGTCTCCTTGATGCCGAGGACGCAGGCTCCTTCGCACTGCGTCTCCTGCGGACATACCCGCCCGCAGATGGCGGGGAGCATGTTCTGTTCCTTGAGCGCACGCGCAGCCCCCCGGAAATCTCCTTCAGCGACCTTATGAATGAACGCGGGGATATCGATGCAGACCGGGCAACCCTTTACACAGAGTGGTTTTTTGCACTGGAGACACCGCTCCGCCTCAGCGATCGCCTCCCCGGGAGTGAGCCCGGTATCGACCTCTTTAAAGTCCCCGATCCGGACGTCAGCCGGCCGGTCACCCATGGTGACCTCCTTCATCGCACCGGCACTGGTGCTCAGCGAACCGTTCAAGCGAGGCCTTCTCCTGGCCGGTATAGATCCGCTGCCGCTGCATCAGCTCGACAAAGTCGACCTGATGAGCATCAAACTCGGGACCATCAACGCAGGCGAACTTCGTCTCTCCGCCGATGGTCACCCTGCAGGACCCGCACATCCCCGTCCCGTCGACCATGATCGGGTTGAGACTCACGTAGGTCTTCACGCCATAGGGGGCTGTAACGCCGGAGGTGACCTTCATCATGATAGCGGGGCCGATGATCCAGACGCGGTCGATCGTCTTCTCGCTGAGCAACTCCTTCAGGACGTCGGCTGCAAACCCATGAACACCTTTGCTCCCGTCATCGGTTGTGATGTAGAACTCATCGCATATCCCGCGCATCTCGTCCTCGAGGATGAGGAGGTCGGCACTCCGCGCACCGATGATCCCGATGACGTGGTTGCCTGCGCGTTTGAGCTCCTCGGCGATGAGGGGTGTGCTTGCTATCCCGACACCGCCACCGACGACGCAGCAGGTCCCGTAGCTGGCGATATCACTCGGCTTTCCGAGCGGTCCTGCGACATCCATGATGCTATCCCCCGCGCGGAGCGTCGCAAGCTCCTGGGTCGTCTTGCCGACGGCCATAAATATCACCCGGACGGCATCTCCCCGGACTGCGGATATGGTGAGCGGTATCCGCTCACCCTTCTCATGCAGGCGCAGGATGAGAAACTGGCCTGCCCGTGCATGTTGCGCCACATGCGGCGCAGATATCCAGTATTCGTAAACCCGGTCGGCGAGTTTTGTCGCCAATTCCACCTTGTACAACCGCTTCACTCCTGATATTCCTGATCGATAATAATGTCAAACTCTATCGAACGCTTCCATACATATTATGACTCAAGCTTCATTATTGCAGCTATTCTGCGCCAGAGCAGATCCCGGAGAGAATGGAGAACGCGAATAATTATCCATGAATCCATCACAGTAGATCAGTATGCAGAGCCAGATGCGCTGGGGGATCGCCCTGACTATCATAGGCGTGGTGGTCGCGCTTCTCGTGCCCATCTTTGGTATACCGCTCATCGTGCTCGGCGTCGCGTTGATCATCTGGCGGGGGCGTGAGGAAGCCATCGAGGAGATCAGGGAGTGAACTATGATACTGACAACGACTGCTGATGTGCCGGGCTACGCTGTGGGCGAGATCCTCGGCGTGGTCTTCGGCAACACCGTACGGACAAAACACCTGGGAAAAGACGTCATGGCGGGCTTGAAGAGCCTCGTCGGCGGCGAACTTGAGGAGTACACCGATATGCTCTCCGATGCCCGGACTGAGGCATACAACCGGATGGCGAACGCCGCGCGCGACCTCGGGGCGGATGCGGTCGTGAACATCAGGTTCACGACGTCGCAGACGATGGCGACGGCGGCAGAGCTCCTCGCCTATGGGACGGCTGTGAAGCTTGTCCCAAGAAAGTAGGGGTTTTTGTTCCCCTTATTCCAGTTTTTTCGTCTTCCGGACCCGCACCGCGACCCCGCGCTTTGACCGGAGCATCTCGTCCGCCCCCATCATCGCCCGGCCGGTGGCGACCGCGAGCGGCCCTTCCACGAAGACCTCGTCGCCCTCCCGTATCCGGGGGTCGCAGTCCACGACACCGGGGGCGAGGACATCACCCTGCGGCACGAACGCATCGATCCTGACCCGGTAGCCCTCCGGGATCATCCGCCACCCCTCAAACGTCGGGCGGAAGAGCCCGGTC
>JAAZID010000271.1 GCA_012510295.1 Methanomicrobiales archaeon
GATCCCGGGAACACCTACCAGTATATCTTTAACGCTCTCGGATTTCTGCCGATAAACGTTCTCCTGGTCACCCTGATCATAAACGAGCTCCTGAGCATCCGGGCAAAGCGCGAGAGACTGGAGAAGTTGAACATGGTCATCGGAACCTTCTTCTCGGAGGTCGGCAACGAACTCCTCACGTTCCTCTCGGACCACGATCCGGATCTCGTCGGGATCCGGCAGGATCTCATCGTGACGGAGGCCTGGAGGGCGGAGAGGTTTACCATGGTCCGCGAACGCCTCCAGCACCACCACTACAACGTCACCGCCGATGCCACCGACCTGGAGAAATTCTGCCGGCACCTCGTAGACCGGCGCGATTTCCTCCTCCGCCTGCTCGAAAATCCCGTTCTCCTGGAGCACGAGGCGTTCACCGAACTCCTCAGGGCGACCTTCCACCTCACCGAAGAACTCGAGCGGCGGGTGGACTTTGCCGGTCTCCCGGAGAGCGATATCCGGCATCTCAAGGATGATATGGGAAGGGTATACCGCCTGCTCACCGGGCAATGGCTCGGCTACATGGAGTACCTCAAACGAAGCTATCCCTACCTCTTCTCGCTTGCGATGCGGAGTAACCCCTTTGACGAGACGGCATCACCGATTGTGCGGTGAAGGGATCGGGCGCATATATAAGTAGAGAGAATACGATATCCTGGCTTGCCATGCATGAATACTCCGTACTCATCGGCGGGAAAGCCGGGGAGGGGATCAATACAGCCGGCCTCTCCATCGCCGGCCTCTTCTCCCGCCTCGGTTATCAGACCTATATGTACTTTGACTATCCGTCGCTCATCAGGGGCGGTCACAACTTCGCCATCATCAGGGCTTCGGAGAGAACGATAGGGGCGCTCCGCACCCCGGTCGACGTCCTCCTCGCCTTCGATCAAAAGAGCATCGATAGCCACCAGGAACGGATCCACGACGGCACGACCATCATCCACGATGCCTCGGGGGCGGTGAAGGCGGAGGGGTATGGCCTCCCGCTTGATGCAATCGTCAAGGAGGAGAGGGCGCCCCCGATAACTAAAAATTCTGCGATGCTCGGGGCGCTTGCACGGGTGGCGGGCATCGAACCGGCAACCTACGAAGATGTTCTCCGCGCAAGCGTCCCGGAGAAGTACCTTGAGGCGAACCTCAGGGTTGCCCGCCGGGGCTACGATGCCGCCGGGGAGGTCTTTGTGGTCGAACCCCTCGATGCCCCGGCGCTCCCGATCCTGACGGGAAACGAGGCCACAGGACTCGGACTCGTCTATGGCGGGCTTGAGTCCTACATCGCCTACCCCATGACCCCGACCTCAAACCTCCTTCATTTCCTCGCCCGGCGCGCTGAAGATCTCGCTATCAAGGTCCTTCACCCTGAAAACGAGATCAGTGTCATCCTGATGGCTCTCGGGCTCGCTTACGCCGGCGAGAGGGCTGCAGTCGGTACATCGGGCGGCGGGTTCTGCCTGATGACCGAGGGGGTCTCCCTCGCCGGGATGTCTGAGATCCCCGTGACGATCGTGATGGGGCAGCGGCCGGGCCCGAGCACCGGTATGCCGACCTACACCTCCCAGGGCGATCTCCACTTCATCCTGAACGCTGGCCAGGGGGAGTTTCCCCGGCTCGTCGTCGCTCCCGGTGACCTCGAAGAGGCATACACCTGGTCGGCGGCAGCCCTGATGCTCTCCTGGAAGTACCAGGTGCCCTCGATCATCCTCACCGATAAGACCCTCGCAGAGGGGGCATACTCCTTTGATTTTGAGGCCATCACACCACTTCCAGACCGGGAGCCCGTGCTCTGGGATGGATCCGGCGAGTACCGTCGCTACGCCCGGACCGACGACGGGGTGTCGCCCCTCGCCTTCCCGGGGAGGCAGGGTGCCATCGTCAAGGTGAGCAGCTATGCTCACGACGAGACCGGATTCACCACCGAGGTAGCGGAGAGTGTCAGGGGGCTACAGGAGAAGATGCTCGCAAAAGGCGAGAGCCTGAAGCGGGAGCTTATGACCTATCCTGCGGTGAAGGTCTATGGCCCCCGGAACAGCGGGACGA
>JAAZID010000272.1 GCA_012510295.1 Methanomicrobiales archaeon
GAGTTTGGGATACCATAGAAGAACTTCGGGGCATGTTCGCGCACAACCCGGGCAAGCATGTCCAGATCCGGTCCATCGTCCATGAGCGCAATCCCGTGAAAGACCGGTTCATAGAGGGAGAAGGCCTCGATAGCACCGAGGTAGCCGGGCCGCTCCATAACGACGGCATCGCCGGGGTCGAGGAATATCTTTGCGACCAGGTCGAGGCACTGCTGCGATCCGTTCACGATCTGGATCTCCTCGGGCGTCGCCGGGAGCCCGAGCCTCCGGCGGTAGCGGTCGGCGATAAACTCCCGGAGCGGCAGGTATCCGTCCGTCGTCGTATACTGAAGCGCAGTCCGCCCCTCCTCAGCAAAGACCGCCTCCGCCGCCTCACGGATCCCGGAGAGATCGATGTGGGCCGAGCCCGGCAGTCCACCTGCAAACGATATCACTCCCGGGACCGACGAGACCCGGAAGAGCTCACCGAGGAACGATGCCGGAACCCGCCCCATCCGACCAGAAAACCGGTACACCATACCCAGTACTCGATGCCCCGACAGAAAAATGCCAGGTATCCTGACTACTGGAGGAGGATATACGCAAAGACCGATATCAGGAACGCAAGCGCCAGTATCACAAAGCTGACCGGGGCGATGAACGCGAGCATCGCATTCACGGTGCTTGCAAGTTGCGAGACCCGTTGCGACCCGAAGACGACGATCGCCTCGCAGGAGGCCGTCGCCGCCCCGACCCGCGCCGGGGCGAGATCCTCGATCGCCTCCCGGACCGCCTGCTCCACGAACGGTATGATCGCCTCTGCCGGCACAACATACCCGACCGGGTTCTTCCCGCTGATCGTGTTCACCGTATGCGTATCGGTGGTCATGATCTCTCCCTCATCCACGTATCTGAACACCGCGGCGAGCAGGGTTTCCCTGACGCCGGCAGCCACGTTGTTCCCGTCGATCAGGACGTAGGCGGTCCGCTCCCCCCCGACATCGGTCACAAGAGCCTGCACGCCGAGCGACCCAAACCCCTGTTCCCGGGAGAACGGGACGGGGATATGCGAGACCCCGACAGCGAGCGGATCAAGCGAGAGCCCTTCCGCGACGAAAAATCCCTCACGTGCCGCCTGCAGGTACTCGGTCGCGAGCCGTGTCGCCGGGAGGACCGGGGCGCCCACACCATCCATGGCGTTGTGGGCATCCACGAAGGCCACATCAGAGAAAAACCTGCGCCCTTCAGCCATGATCGCCATACCGATAGCGTAATCGAGATCCTCGGTCCGCTCCGGGGCCCGGGTGCTCACCATGAGGAGAGCATCCTCGAACCGCTGACAGAGGATCTCCACAGACCCCGAGGTGACCCTGACCGGCCGGCTCGCGACCGTCGAGTACCCGATCCCCTCCCGGGATGCCTCGATCGCGCTGATGATCTTTGTGATCTCGCCATCAGAGACCAGGTTGAAGTCGTGGGTAGCGCACCCATGAGCGACCAGCGTCTCCGCCGGGAAGGAATCATGGAGGATCCGGGGGAGGTTGCCGCCGCCGACTTCTCCCATCGGCCCCGGGTGGACGTTTGGAACCGTGAAGAGAATATCCTTCCCGGTATCGCGGGAGAAGAAGAGTGAAACCTGCTGGACATAGACCTCCTCGCCGATCTCATGGAAGAAGTCCTCCATACTCTTTGAGCCGTCGGTCAGGTGGGCGATGAAGGCATTTAAGAAATTGAGCCCGCTGATCTGAAACGCCTTCTTCAGGGGTCGCTCGATCAGCCAGATCAGGAGGATAAAGACCAGCCCGAAGACCACCTGGAGGAGGAGGGCGTAGACGACAAACCAGATATCGAAGAGCCAGGCACCGACCGCTATGCCGGTCCCGCTCTGGGCAAACGCGGGGAGTATCATCCTGCCGATCCGGTAGTCCGCCACGGCTACGAGCACAAGCACCCTGGCCCCGAAGACCAGGCCGAGTGCACCCGCGTAGAGCGTAGGAAAGATCGCACGGCCAAAGACCAGAACCGGGGTGAGACTCAGGATCACAGAGAGTACTGTGCAGGAGAGGGCCAGGAGGGCTGACCGATTGGGGGTTATAACCCGGCCGGAAACCCTCACCAGCGGCGCTGTCAGCAGGAAGGCGATCAGTGCCGGGATCGAGAAGACGAGTGTGCCGAGTAAAAAATCGCCGTTCCCTGCCCGGTATGTGGCCCCGTCGATGATGAGACCGAGCAGGACGATGAGTGCGAGCGACCGCGGCCAGGATGGGGCGACGAATATGTACCGGGTGAGTCGCTCAATGCGCACATCGGGCTCAAGCACCTTCAGGCCGGCGATCAGGGTTCTGCGCCTCATCGTTCAGGCTGTTCCGCCGGGTTCGCCAAAGACCTTCCGGTAGCGCTCAATCATCCGGTCCCAATCGGGGAGGTTTGTCTGGGGGCCCACCTGCTCGACGACGAAGGATGATACCACAGCCCCTGCACGACAGCAGTCGATCGGTGCGTATCCCTTCTGAAACGCCGTCAGGAACCCGGCACGGTAACCGTCGCCGGCACCGGTCGGATTGACCGCCTCCACCCTGACCGCCGGGATATGGTGCTCCTCGCCCTCCATGTAGAGGACGCTCCCCCTCGCACCGTGGGTCGTGACCACCATCGGGACCGATGCTATGAGCGCTGTGCGTTCAAGCCCGAGCATATCGCACATCCGGTCCATCTCGTGGTTGTTTGAGAAGAGTATATCGATGTTTGCAAGTATGATCTCAAGCGCATCGGGTGTGTAGCGGAGGAGATCCTGGCCCGGGTCAAACGACGCAAACCGGCTCCTCTCGGCAACCCGGACGTTGAAGTCCGGGTCGGCCGTCGCCATATGGACAAAGTCGAGGGCGGGGGCCTCTGCCTCTGCAAATGCGACCGAGGCGCCCCACTCGAAGAATGTCTCCTGGTCACCGGCATCATCTGTGAATACGTATGCAGTCGCGGTCCGGGCACCATCGACGACGATGAACTCCTGCTCGACCTCAAGAGCCCGGAGCCAGCGGTCATAATCGCTCCCGGCGAAATCATCACCGACCGCCGAGACCAGCCGGCACTCACTCCCGAGGGTCGCTATCCCCGCCGCTATGTTTGCCGCCCCGCCACCGAAGTAGACCTTGTGATCTGTTATGTAGGTGGAGTTATGCCTCCCCGGGAGGTCCGGCACCCGGAAGAGGTGATCGATGGCGGTATGCCCGACGACCGATATCATAGCTCCTGCACCTCCAGGACTTTCAGCGGAACATCGCGGAGCGCCTTCCCGACGACCGACTTTGCTATACGGGTCGCGTGCTCTTCCGACTCGGCCCGGAAGACCTTGATCTGGAGCATGAGCCCGACGAGGGCGGTGTTTGCGACGACGAGCGCGCTGCTCAGTTCCCCTTCACAGTAGGGGCAGGCGTTCATCCCGGCCTCGATATCCACAAACTTTGCTGAAGGATTGAGCCGTTTCCCGGCTTCGCTGATAGCGATGCTCACGGCATCATCCATGGATTTGACGTCCTTTATAATCCACGCTGATTCAAGTATAACCAGATAATCCGACATAATCTCGTATCCTACCAGATCTCACGGTGCGTATGCTCCTCAACCTGCATCCTCCCGACGGGCCGGAGCGGGGGCGTCCCCCTGCCGACCGCGAGGAGTGCGACCGGGCGGACATGCTCGGGGAGGTAGAGGGTATCGCGCACGTCGTTCTCATCGAAAGCCCCGGTCCAGCACGAATGAAGCCCCCGGGCATGTGCAGCGAGCATCATGTAGGTGCAGGCGATGGCGGAGTCCTGGAGCGCGTAGAGGATCCCCCGTTCCCCGTACTGCGACATGGACCTGACGTAGTTTGCACAGACAACAAAGACTGCCGGTGCCTCCCTGATATGCTCCTGCTCAAGGGCGGCGAGTGCAAGGTCCATCCTGATACCCTCGTCGGTGACGACGACGACGTCCCAGGCCTCGCGATTGCCGGCGCTCGGCGCCGTGCTCGCGGATGCCAGGATGTATTCGATCTCATCGGGGTCGAGGGGCTCCCCCGAGTAGGTGCGGACCGATGACCGGGCCTTGAGGAATCGCAAAAACTCAGAGGAGTTCATGCTTGCTGAGAGCGTCCCACGCTTCCTGTGCTACGGTCGTTGCGGCGCTGATCGCTCTACTCAACCGCTCGGATGCAGCACCGAGCTCCATGCTCTCGGTCAGGCTGATCGCCTCGTTGAGGTGATCGATGGCGCTTCGAAACTCCCTCTTCTTCGTATCGCCATGCGCGAACTCGAGTTCTGCGCGGATTGAACCGAGTAGCATCAGGAGCATTCGCTTCCCGCCGGGCTTCTCCTGGGCCGGGAACTGGGCCAGCGCTATCGCCAGCTGCGACCCGATGATCAGCTCGGATTTTGCCCGCTCGGCAAACTGGTACGTCCGTATAGCGAACTTAGGATCCATACCACATACTGGAACTCGCTGGTATAAAAAGTATTGAAGGGGAGTGGAGAGGGCTTATCTTGATTTCTGCTTCGTTCCGAGGGCCGACGCCTTTGAGCGCGGCACTCTCCGACGTACCCGCATATCGATCGGGGGGGCTCGACCCCGGCTGCGTCCGCCGCCGCGGCGACCGCGCCGGAAGTCCTGGCCCTCCCTGCTCTCCCGTTTGCGGATCTCCGCTATGGGCTTGAACCGCTGGTTCGGACCGGGCTTTTTTACATCTGCTTCGTTTCCGGGGACGAGCCGTATCTGTCCCCTAACCCCCTTAACCTGGGCCCACTGTGTACTTCCTGTCTTTCCCATGGATAAAACTCCTGTATTATTATGTACAGACTCGATTATAAAAGTAACCCGCGAGCCCGGCCGCTCCAATGGCGGCCAGGCCTGCGAACGTCAGGAGAGCAGTCGCTGAAGCTCTCGCCGGAGGGTCTCGCTGATGACTTTACCGTCCACGCTCCCCCGGAGCTCCTGCATGACGACGCCCATGAGTGGACCGAGCGCGCCCATACCCCGCTCACGGGCAAACGCCTCCCGTTCGGCGACGATGCGGCGAACGACTGCTTCTACATCGGCCTGCGATATCGCGGGGGCTACCTTCGCGATGGCGGCATCCACCCGTTCTTCTGCCGTCCCGGCCTCTTCCCCCGCTGTCCGCGCAAGCTCGGTGAGGAGGTCGGGGATCGCCTCTTTTGCAGCCCGCCCGCCCTCAACAGCGGAGAGGAGGGCGAGGATCTCATCCTCGCTCACCCGGTCGATCGCCACGCCATCGCGGGCGAGCTCCCGGCAGGTAGCAAGGAGCGTCCGTGCAGCTATGGTGGGGCGGACGCCGGC
>JAAZID010000273.1 GCA_012510295.1 Methanomicrobiales archaeon
CTCAACCGGGAGGATGGTCTCACCATCGTACAGGTAAGCCATTCCCGCCGTGAGGTGCGCCTGCTCGCCACCCGGATGGCGGTGATCATCGATGGGTGCCTCATGGAGGAAGGGGATGCTGGGGTTGTGCTGAACGCCCCCCGGAGCCAGGAGGTCGCATCGTTTGTCGGGATAGAGAACATACTGGATGGGGTCGTGGTGAGGAGGGAGGGCAGGTATGCGGTGGTGGATACCAGCGGGCTGATCCTCAGAGCGGTGACGGATGCAGATGTGGGTGAGCCCGTCACCCTCTGTATACAGTCTGATGATATCACCCCCGGGATCTCTGGTGGCGGCCCTGACTTAATAGCTGGAACAGTCGTCCGTATCGTGGAGAACGGGCCTATCGCCGAGGTGAGGGTGGACTGTGGTGTGGAGCTAGCCGTGGCGATGACCCGGCGGGCGGCCCGTGACCTGTGCCTCGCTTCTGGAACCCCGGTAACCCTCTCGATCGAGGCTGAAGCGATCCACGTCATACGCGGGTGAGCGAATCGCTTACCCGTGCCTCGCCTTCACCGAGAGGATGAGAGCGATAAGAACAGCGGTGGCGCCGTTTGCTGCGATGATGGCGAGATCTCCTTTTGCCACGCCGTAGGCGAGCCAGAGCAGGATGCCGGTGAGGAGGAGGATGAGCATAGCAAGCGAGAGATCGGTGGTCGACCGCGTGCGCCACGCTTTTGCGACCTGCGGCGCAAACGAGAGCGTCGTGAGGGCGCCGGCGATGAGACCGAGTATGGTGATAGCATCCATGAGGATTCCTCACCCCATCTCTCCCGGCAGGTTATTGAACCCTGTGGCAGCAGTTCAGGACGGTGATTCCGGCCCGCTCCCTTGCCTCTCTTTCCAGTACTTTCGGGCGTAAGCGAGGATCATACCAACGATGAACGCTATGGTGAGGTTGATCACCAACGTGAGTATGGCGACCGCCGCCGTGACCAGGTACGACTCGGTCTTTGCGCTATGTTTCCCTAGCTCGATCGCGACGAAGACCAGGAGCGCGCCAAAGACCCCGAGTGGTATGAGGGTCAAGACCTCCGGCGGTGCGAACACGATAGCGAATATGAGGATAAGGATGCCGGCGATGATGCCCGCCCCCCCGGTCCTTGCGCCGAACCGGTACATGGCGGCCAGTCCCCCGGCGCCGTGGCACATGGGGAACCCTCCAAGCGGCGTCGATATGAGGTTCATCAGGCCGATGGTCCCGGAGAGCCGGTCCGGGTCGACCCCCTTCTTCGGGAAGAGGTCATAGGTGAGGAGTGATGTCGCGAGGATGGCGTTTGCGAGCGTGAGCGGTATCTGTGGGAGTGCGAGATCCCAGATGCCCGCTACGAAGTCCGTCGATGCGGGGAGGATGAGGGTCGGGAGGGGTATGAGCCGGAACGGCGGCATCCCCTGTGTGGCGATACCGACACCAAGCCCTATGAAGAGAACCAGCAATGCCGAGACGTCCGGCACCCGGGTGCGCTGCGATGCGACGAAGAAGACGAGGATGATCGCGATGGAGATGGCTGCAAAGACGGGATCCGGTATGATGTAGCCAAGCGACGTCCTCAGGAGCATGAGCGCAAGCCCGGCCTGCACACCGCGGATGACGCTCTTTGGTATCCGGTCCCCGATCCAGGTCATGCTACGGGTAATGCCGAGGACGAAGAAGAGCACGCCGATGACTATGCCGGATGCCACGATCTCGCCGCCGGAGATCCCTCCGGCGATGGCGACGGCACCGATCGCCTTCATCGGCTCGATCGGTATCGGGAGGCGGTAGTACAGCCCGGCGATGATGAACCAGGCGGCGAGGAAGAGGAAGAAGTGACTGATATTCACGTCGGGGCAGACGATGGCGACCCCGAGCATGATGGGGAATATGGTACCGAAGTCGCCGACGGAGCCTGCGATCTCCTCGAGGGTGAATCTGACACCCCGCGATTCCTCTCCGGCGACGGTGGTCTCTTCCATAGCTCTTAGTCCCTATGTACTCACTTCTTTTTGGATGTTCTGGATGGGGCATCCCGGGATCTGCCCTATCGAGAAATGATATTCTATTGATTTTATCCTAATTAAATCAAGTTAATTAATATGCATTAAAATGGACAGATATCTAAACGTTTATTTTGCCCTTATGAGTAACAACTCATATGAAAGCACATCTGCTTCTCATTATTACATTGCTCGTTGCGGCAACTGCCGCCTTTACGTGCGGATGCACCGGAACCACGGTTGATACGCCGGAAGTTTCCGATGACGCAAAGCCTGAGCTGCTTGTCTACTGCGGCGCGGGCATGCGGGAACCGATGGATGAGATCGCGATGGTCTTCACAGAACAGACCGGTATCGTGATCAACTACATCTTCGGCGGGTCAAACACCCTCCTCACCCAGATGAAACTGACGCAGATGGGCGACGTCTACATGCCCGGCGCGACCGCCTACTTCGATGCGGCTCGCGACCTGGGGATGGTCAGTGAGGAGTCTCTTGTCGTATACCACGTCCCGGTCATCGCCGTTCCGAAGGGCAACCCGGCCGGTGTTGAGTCCCTCCAGGATATGGCAAAACCCGGTGTGCGGGTGGCGTTCGGCGATAACCCCGCCACTGCTATCGGGCCGCTGACCGACAAGCTCCTGGAGAAGAACAACCTCTTTGAGGCCGTTGAGGAGAACGTCGTGACCCGCACCGCCACAGTCAATGAACTGCTGGTCTACATCAGCATGGAGCAGGCCGACGCCGGCATCATCTGGGAAGACCTCTACGTCCCTGAGAAGATGGATCTCATCTACATCCCGAACGCTGAGAACCTTGTGAAGATCGTCCCCATCGGCACGCTGGTAGCCTCCGAGCACAGACTTGAGGCTGAACAGTTCACCGCGTTCGTCGTCTCTGAAGAGGGGAAGGCGATATTTGTCCAGCACGGCTTCACCACCTATCCAAGCGAGATCTACGCGAATGTCGAGCCCTGATAGGGCCTTGAGAGGGGGCAGTCACATGGAAACGACCTGTCGTACGATCGGGGCCATTTGCTCGCCGTTCACTCCCATCTGGGGCACCTTCTCTGAGGTGGAGGGACGATCGAGGTCTTTTCTGAGTACGCGGAAGGGTTGCAGGGGGCCAAAGGGTTCTCCCACATCTTCTTCCTCTCCTATTTCCACCCGGCGAGCGGGTTTCGCCTGCTTGAGCGATAGTTTGTCGATGGCAGCAGGGAGCGAGGGATCTTTTCCATACAGCACATCAACCGCCCGGGCCCGATCGGGATCTCTCTTATCGAGGTCGTCTCCGCTGGGGGAAACACTGTCCGGATGCACGGGGTGGATCTGCTGGACGGCACACCGCCCCCTGACATCAAACCCTACGTCCGCCGGTTCGACCACCGCGATGACGCCAGGAGCGGTTGGGCCGACGCTTGATATATCGAAGAGGCGAAGATCCGGAATTTCTCACCAGAGGATCTCCGGGATCATGAGGGATCTCCATGAAGCGGCGTAACGCTTCCCGCTTCAAGGCAGCGACCGTGGTGGTCTCCCTCCTCATCGCCGCCTTCATCGTGCTGGTTCTTCTCGGGGTGGTCACCCACTCACCCCTCGATGTCTTCATCGAGTGTCTCCTCTCCGAAGAGATCCAGTTTGCTATCAGGCTCTCGATCCTTACGTCCGTCATCTCCACGCTCTTCTGTATCCTGGTCGCTGTGCCGGTAGCGTATGCACTCGCCCGCTACACGTTCCCGGGAAAGTTCCTGATGAACATGGTGATGGATATCCCTATGGCACTCCCGCCGCTCGTGGCGGGTGTAGGGCTCCTCCTCTTCTTCGGCGTATCCCCGATGGGAAAGTCGCTTGCTGCGATGGGCCTCACGTTTGTCTTCACGCCGCTCGGGATCATCATGGCCCAGTTCTTTGTGAACCTGCCCTACATGCTCCGGGTGGCGCGTTCGACGTTTCAGAACGTCAACCCTCGTTATGAGAACGTGGCAAAGACACTCGGGTGCACCGATGCGCAGGCCTTCTGGCGTGTCACGCTCCCCATGTCCTGGAACGGACTCCTCGCCGGAGCGGTGATCACCTGGTCAAAAGGGATCGGGGAGTTCGGTGCAGCGTTGATGCTCGCCGGCGCAACCCGGATGAAGACCGAGACGCTTCCGCTCTCGCTCTTCCTGAACATGTCCACCGGGAAACTCGAGGTCGGTATCTCTGCGGCGACGATACTCATCCTGATCTCGATCGTCTCGCTCTACGTCTTTGAGCGCTACGGCGGATCCACACACGCCTACTGAAGGAGGATTATCCATGCTTATCATCGACTCTGTATCAAAAGACCTCGGAGAATTCAGGCTGAAGAATGTCTCGCTCTCGGTAGGGGATAGTGAGTACTTCATCATTCTCGGCCCCACCGGAGCGGGAAAGACAATCCTCCTTGAGACCATTGCGGGGATCTACGGCCCTGACTCTGGCAGGATCATCTTAAATGACCGGGATATCACGGATGTGCCGGCAAAGGACCGGAACATCGGTATGGTCTACCAGGACTATATGCTCTTTCCGCACCTGACCGTCGAGGAGAACATCGGTTTCGGGTTGAAGTCCCGCCGGGCCGATCCTGACTTCATCCACGGGAAGGTGCAGGAGAGCGCGGAACTCTTGAACATCAGTCACCTGCTCCACCGTCACCCGGGGACCCTCTCCGGCGGCGAACAGCAGCGCACGGCGATTGCACGGGCGCTGGTGATGGAGCCGGATGCGTTGCTACTGGACGAACCGCTCTCGGCGCTCGACGTAAAGACACGCGAGAGCCTGCGCGGGGAGCTCGCACGGATCCACGAAGCCACCGGGACGACGATCATCCACATCACCCACAACTTTGAGGAGGTCTTCGACCTTGCCGATCGGGTGGCGGTCATGCAACAGGGTAGCGTTATCCAGGTGGGGACGCCGGACGAGATCTTCAGGAAACCGAACTCTGACTTCGTGGCCGATTTTGTCGGGATGGAAAACCTCTTCTCCGGGGAGGGATCCCCTGGCGGCATTGTTACGGTGGAGCACCTCCAGATAGAGGTTGAGAACGGTATGCCCGGTCCTGTCTCCCTTGCAATCCGGCCAGAGGATATCCATCTCTCAAAGACTGCGCCGCCACGGAATGGAAAGAACATCCTCTCAGGCTGTGTCAGGACGGTGCGGCAGACCGGGGGTATAGTCCGTATCGGTGTCGATGCGGGGCTCCCCTTCCAGGTATCACTGACCCGGCAGGGCTTTGAGGAGGCGGGGGTTGGCCCGGGTGATCTGGTCTACCTCTCTTTCTGGCCATCGGTGGCCCATGCCTATCCTCCCGGGGATTCCGGGGGAACCTGACCCCCCGGGGTGAGTTTTGCCCGGCGCGGTGGATACCTGCTCAAGTCCGCGCTTCATGCCGGGGATTCGGATGCCGGTTCCTCCTCCGGTCTCTTCAGGACGAGGAGCCCCTCTGCGTTCAGCCGGCTGATGATAACGTCCAGGTACTCCGATACGATCGTATCTCTCCTCGGGATCTGCCGGATCCAGACCCGTATCATCAACCTGACCCACTCCTCCTTGATCGATGTGACATGCATCTTCGGCTCGAAGAGAGCGATATCGGGACGGGGAAGATCGGATGAGAGACGCCCGATGTAGGGGAGATCGAAGAGACCCTGGATGGCTGACCGCTCGGCCGGTGCAACGTGAGGGAGGATCAGGGGATGGTCATGCGCGATCTCGCGTGCGATCTCCTCCACCCGCGCGAGATCCGCCCCGGCCGGGACCGCGAGCGGTATCGAGACCTCCAGCAACCCGGCCCGGGAGTAGTTGATGACCTTTGATGTGATGATGCTCGAGTTCGGCGTGAGGACGAGACCGCCGTCGAGCCCCTGGAGGATCGTCGTCGTGAGGGAGATGTCCTGTACCTTTGAAAGCCCGGTCTCCGGTCTCCCGCTGACGATCACCCATTCTTCAAGCTGGATCGGGCGGTTGATCGTTATCAGGACGCCTGCGATGACGTTCTGGATGATCTGGCGCGACGAGAACGCCACGACGATACCGAGGATACCGAGCGATGCGACAAAGGCTGTCAGGTCAAAAGCGAGGAGGTAGCGGGCGCTCGCGTAGATCCCTCCGACGGTGATGCTGTACTGCAGGATAGCCGCTGTCCACTTGGCAGTCCCGCGCGAGACCCGGCCGTCGAGCGCCCGCTGGAGGAGGAGATAGGCGAGGTTGCCGAGGAAGAGGAATACGATAAAGGCGAATATGAACGCGAGAACCGCATCGAAAGACACCCCGATGACGGGGACCGGAATGCTCTCCTGCATGTAGAAAGGGGTGAGAGGGGCGATGATTAATCCTTTTCCCGTCAGGAGACCTCGGCCCTGACAGAGATCTCCTCGGCCTGGAGGCGCCGGAGGACCTCTTTTTGGTACCGGGAGGTGACCTCGTCTTTCCGGGGAATTTTACTGATCCAGGCCCGCATCGTCAGCTTGATCCAGCCATCGCTGACCGACGATATGAGTATAGTGGGTTTGAAGTGCGCAAGGTCGGGGCGATCGGCGCGGAGGCGCCTGATGTAGGGGAGATCAAAGAGCGCCTGTGTCCCACCCCGCTCTGCTGCGTTGAAGTTCGGGAGGATCCAGGGGTCTTCGAGCGCCACCGCGAGAGCGATCGCGCGCACCCGCACAAGATCTGCGGCGACCGGGACCGAGAGCGAGACCTGGATCTCCAGAAGCCCGCCCCGGGAGTAGTTGACGACCTTTGACGATATGATACTCGAGTTCGGCATGAGGATGAGGCCACCATCGAGCCCCTGGAGGATCGTCGTCGTGAAGGAGATATCGCGCACTTTGCAGAGACCTGTCGTCGGCCTCTCCCCGACGATGATCCACTCCTCGAGATGGACCGGGCGGTTGATCGTGATCAGGATGCCGGCAAGGACGTTCTGGGTTATCTGGGTCGATGAGACGGCTATGACGATACCGAGGATACCGAGCGATGCGGCAAAGGTTCTCAGGTCGAAGGCGAGGAGGTAGCGGGCGCCCCCATAGACCCCGGCGATGATGACACCGTACTGCA